>DAYE01000048.1 GCA_002506745.1 Euryarchaeota archaeon UBA33 | reverse complement strand
ATGAATCATCAGGAACATTCCAAGTTGTTCCAAATGTCGGAGGATTTTGTTTTACTTTTTCAAGAGTCACAGAAGGACTACTTGAAATCGTAATATTTGATTGTATCCCTGCATTGACCGTTGGTAAAAAGATAGCGATACACATCGTTACTGCTAGAAGTGCAGCCAGTAGCTTTTTCGTTCCTTCCTTTTTAAATCCCTTATTTTTCATAGTACTTTCCTCCTTCAGTTCGAGAGAATTGAAGGAATCTCATATCATTTTTGATAGCAAGCTGTTATTCCGGCTCGCTTCAAACCTCCATATTGAACAATTGAATGAAGAGAAGATGAATGAATTGTCCTTGGAAGAAGCGGAAAAAAAGGTTAATGAACCTGGCATTGTTTAAAGGATGATAATCCTGCGATAATGGCATGGTGATAGGCAATGATTCTGACCATCCACTTTCTGCACCATGACTATCCTTGGCTTTGACTTTTATACCATAGTTCCCTTTCTTCATCCAGGTATGAGTCGCGCTCGCAGTAACACCTGATTCAAATGGACCAACCCATTCGCTCATACTGCCGTCCCCCCAGTCAAATTGATAGGAGATTTGATCTCCGTCAACATCGGTCGTAACAGCGGTATAAGTATAAGTTTGTTTGATTTTTCCTTGAGCAGGTCCGTTTGGTTTACCAGGAGTGTTTGGTGGTTGGTTCGATAGAGTGAAATTCGCTATGATCGATTTATTTCCATTCATCGTAATCGTTGTCGGATTTATACTCCCTGAGAGATCACCAGCCCAATGATTAAATGTCCAGCCAGTCGATGGATTCGCGGCAAGGGTCACTACTTGACCAGAGGCGTAACTTTGCTGATCAGGATCTTTAGCAACGGTTCCCAAGCCTTGAATCGTGATGGACAAATAGTATTGTTTCGCGATTCCAATTATTCTAAAAAATTGTGGGACATAAGCGGGACAGCTAAAAACATAATTATTGTTGGTAAGCATATTTTGTAATGGCGTACCGTCACTAGTGCACAGTGTCACTGACGTATATTCACTATCATCGATCTCAGCGACATTCCAGGCCATGGTAATAGTAGTAGGTGAAGATCCGCTACTAGGCATCCAATGAACAGTCAAATTCCAGGTTTTCGAGGAGGATGGATAGTGTCGATAATCCATCCATAACGAATCGTAGGGAACAGGGAGATTGTCGTTTAACCATGTGCGTATATAAGGCGGCTGTGGTGCTGGAGGTTTTACAATATCATAGCTATCCGCAGGTGGACCATCATTGGCATCTGGTGCTTCACCAAAAACGACATAATCATTCTGACCGCCGGTATTAGAAAAGGTAATTGTTGCATCCCAAACGATATCCTTTTCACTATGTTGCATAACTGTTTTCGAGGTAAAAATTTCCATATCACCAGTGCTAAAAGTCGTGCACAATAAAAGAAACAGAAGAATCATAGCATATATCTTCAGAATGTTGATATTATAGAAATTGATTTTCTTATTTGATTTCCTGCCATTTTTTTTCATGCCTTGCCTCCGAAATAATGCATTTCTCCCTTGATGGTTAACTCTTGATATTCTTGGACTATATTTTTTTATTTATTGAAGTCTTATAATACCTTCCACACACGTAAACTCAATGAACTATGGTTATCACTATTATCATACGCAGTTACTGTGAGCAGATATGGGAAAAAACCACCACGTTCCAGCCAATTCCAGCTATATGGTGCTACGGAATCGGTTGCTTTCAAATCTCCGTCGATATAAAATTCTACTCTATTCACCCCAGATTCACCATCAGATGCTGTCGCAATCACTTCGATTTGTCCTATGACAAGGGTGGTGATGAAGATAGGAACTTTCCTCTGGATAATCCCCCCTAACAAATTGACATAAAGGTAACCTCTTTTTGGTTGAACGATCGCTACCGATGGCGGTGACGTATCTGTTTTTGTAGAAAACCACCAGAGGCGACTTGCATTGTTTCGTTGATGATTATCCCAAGCGACGACTTTCCAATAATATATCTTACCATAGTTTAGCTTCTCTAACGCACAATTTGTTCCAGAGGTATTTGATTTTATTTTTGTAAGCGGGAACGTGCTACCAAAATAAACATCATAGGTGACAAAATCACCGCTATCAGGATCACCACCTGTCCAACTGAGATCATCATTCACTGGAATTTGAGTTGATCCATTCGCAGGACTGGGATTATATGGGGCATAGGGTGGATGGTTGATGTATATAGTCCTGAAATGCCAGAGGGGACCTATGGCGGTGGCATCATGGTTATCCCGGGCCTTAATCTTCCAATAATAGGTCGTATAAGAATTGAGGGTACCAGGATCATAAAGTAAGGTTGTCTGATTATGGGAGACGATAGGAGGTGAGCTGGACGTCCCAAAGTACACATCATAGGTCACGGTATCACCAGAGTCAGGGTCGCCTCCAGACCAGCTTAGATCAGCGTTCAGTTCCACATTTGTAGATTCATTTGCTGGTGATGGCGTGTTCGGGACATTTGGTGGAGTGTTACCTTGGATTCCGGTCGTGAAATGCCACAGAGGACCAGGTCTATTAGCACCATGGTTGTCCCATGCGACAATCCTCCAATAATAAAGAGTGGAATACGAGAGATCCCCTGGAGGATCATAACTCAGGCTAGATTGATTAAACGCCACCTGAGGAGGATTACTTGATGGCCCAAAATACACATTATAGGTCACGGTATCACCTGTATCAGGGTCACCACCAGACCAGGTCAGAATAACAGTAATTAATTGACCGGTGGATCCATTTGCAGGAGCTGGGTTGTTCGGTTGATTTGGTAGACTATTCGTCTTAAAATGCCAGAGTGGACCTGCCCGTGGTCCGCTGTTGAGGTCCCAGGCGACAATCTTCCAATAATACATAATTCCGTAACTTAATTGTCCAGGGGGGTCGTATGTGGTCGAGGTTTGATTATGATTTACTATTGGTGGTGAACTGTTTGGTCCAAAATATACATCATAGGTGAGTGGATCACCATTTGGGTCACTACAAGACCAGCTGAGAACAGCGTTAATGGAGATTCCTGTTGAATCATTCGTTGGAGAAGGATTGCTTGGCTGATATGGTAGATTATTTGTCTGAAAATGCCACAGTGGACCATTCCGTTTTGCATCATGGCAATCCCAGGCGACAATCCTCCAGTAATAAGTAGTGCCAGGATTCATCGTCGCAAGAGCATAGGTAGCACCAGATATATTATCTGCTATCCTTGGTGGTGAACTGCTTGTTCCAAAATACACATCGTAGGTGAGAGGATCGCCATCAGGGTCACTGCAAGTCCAACTGAGATCAGCATTTACCGGTACTGCTATGGAACCATTGGATGGTAAAGGTGTATTAGGCAGGTTTGGCGGATCATTCGTGATGCAGATAATTTTGAAAGGTTGTGGTATCATTGCGGGACAATTAAAAGAATACGTGCTGAATAAACGCATATTTCGTAATGGTGTTCCTCCATTAGTACAGAGTGTGATGATAGTATATTCAGTAGAATTAATTGAAGAAGGATTCCAGTTTATTGTTATTGTGGTTGGCGAGATATAATTCGTTGGAACCCATTGCACAGTGAGATTCCAGATTTTTGTTATCCCCGGATAATGACGATAATCTTTCCATAATTGATCATATGGTGAAGGAAGATAATCATCGAACCAGGTGCGAATATAGGGGGCCATTGGTGCAGGTGGTTTCACAGTGTCATATGCATCTGCTGGTGAGCCGTCGTTTGCGTCTGGTGCTTCTCCAAATACGGTATAATCATACGCGCCCCCCGGTTCGTTATAATGTAATACAACATCCCAGACAATCGCTCTACCTTGCTCCTCGAAAACCATTTGTGTCTGTGGATATGCGCAACTCAATGAAGAGATCATGAAAAGTAAAATAATCCCGAAGGCTGGAATTTTATTTGTAGAGTACTTTTTTAATACAGCGAGGTATTTAAACCGTAAATTGTTTGTTATCAAGCCTTTCGTCCCCCATATATATGGTTAAATGGCATCTATAGATATGAGGACCTACAATAAAAATGTTTCGTTATATATATAATAAAACAACCATTGTAAAGATGAACAATAAAAATCTGAAATAGTATTTAAATAAGTCTTTAATGGATGAGATGAAGAAATCATACAAAAAAGAAAGAATAGGTAACAAATTATCGCAAAAATACCCATATGAACTGTTATTTTAAAGGTTCTATTAAATGTTACTTTGATAAAAAATGATAGAAACTCATGATAATTTTCCTTTTTTAACAGGTAATAGCAGATTCATGGCGCATCCAGAGGTTTATATACAAAAAAACTGTTCTTGGAATCACGGTTGAAAACATGGACGTTTTTGAGACAATTATCACACGAAGGAGTATCCGAAAATACAAAAAACAATCTATCTCACAGGAGATAGTTCAGAAGCTCTTGCTGGCTGCATGTCAGGCTCCCTCGGCAGGGAACCAACAACCATGGCATTTTGTTATCCTAGATGATCGGAAGATCCTCAACGTCATCCACACGTTCCATCCGAGTGCAAAAATGCTTACTGAAGCAGATAAAGCGATCCTCGTTTGTGGTGATCTGAATCTGGAGAAAATCAAAGGTTACTGGATGATTGACTGCGCAGCAGCAACAGAGAATATCCTGCTTGCCGCTCATAGCCTGGGGCTTGGGGCTTGTTGGCTCGGCCTTTATCCAAGGGAGGGAAGGGTCGCTGGCATGCGAAAGTTATTACATCTTCCGTCAAACATTATTCCATTTGCGTTAGTCTCGCTAGGGTATCCTGCTGAGGTAAAACCAAAAGAAGATAGGTTCAACCAGTCACGAATCCATCTTAACAAATGGTGAGTCCAAAAAAAATCAATTATTAAAACGGTATTTTTCTTCCTGCTGCATCTCTGCGGTAGACTCCAAAGTCCTGGACTTTTTTTAGGGTTGTTCCATCAAAAATCGGACCATCTACGCAGACACGCAACCCTCTCCCGATACAGCATTGACCACAGATGCCTATCGCACATTTCATGTACCGCTCCAGTGATGCTTGGAAAAGGATGGTCTTACAAAAAGAGAGAAGCGATCTCATCATCTGCTCCGGTCCGCACGTGTACACCGCATCAATCCTTTCTTTTTTTATGATATCTTTTGCTAGCTCGGAGGCAAAACCCTGATACCCCACAGACCCATCATCAGTGGAAACAAGGACGGTCGCCCCGATCTGTTGGAAGCGATCTTCGAAGAACAACTCGTCTTTTGTTTTCACACCAAGGATGACGGTCGATTTTAGTTTTTTCCTGCGTGCTTGTTCAACCAGTGGGGCAAGCATCCCAATACCGGTGCCGCCGCCAACGAACAGGGGACGTTTCCCTGTCAGTGTGAATCCGTTTCCGTACGGTCCTCGGACTCCGATCTGATCTCCTTTCCTGAGTCGATAGAGTGCTTGTGTCGCATCTCCGATGTTCCGAAACGTGATCCCTTTCACGTCTTGTTTGATGGAAGAGACGCTCATGGGGACCTCATCAACACCAGGGATCCAGATCATGTAAAACTGACCAGGCGTGATTTTTCCAGGATATCGGAACGTGATCGTTTTAATATCGGTTGCTTCTTCGAAGCTTGAAAGAATCGTGGTGATGATGGGCTGATTCATCGGAAAGCCGCTCCTATCAATTCAGTGATTTTTGTGTACCGATGGTTCTTCATCCAGGTTTTGATTTCATCACAGACCGATTTGAACACCTCGGGACCACGGTAATAGACTGCTGATCCGATTTGCACAGCAGAAGCACCAGCCATGAAATATTCGATGGCATCCTCCCCGGTGGTGATCCCACCAACCCCGATGATTGGAAGATCGACTGCTTGTGCGATATCATAGACACAGCGGACCCCGATTGGTTTGATTGCTTTGCCTGAATATCCGCCGGTTTTGTTTGCTAATACGGGACGCGCAGTTTCAAGATTGATTTTCATTGCTTTGACGGTGTTGATGGCGACGATCGCATCCGCACCTGCTTCCTCAATGGATTGTACAATCTCGGCAAGGTTCATGATGTTGGGTGATACTTTGACAAAGACAGGAAGGGAAACGTGTTGTTTGACTGATGAAACAATTTTTTGTAATAAGTCCGGATCGCAACCGACTTCCAATCCGTAGTGTTTCGCATGGGGACAGCTGACGTTCAGCTCAATAGCGTTCGCACCGAACTGCTGCATCTTCTGAGCAAGACTGACGAACTCGTTTGCATCAGCACCATAGATACTCCCAATGATCGGAACATTAGTTGCTCGAAGTTTTTTTATTTCATCTCCGTGGAGTTCGATCCCCGGGTTCGGCAGACCCATCGCGTTTAATATGCCATGATCAAGTTCGATGACCGTCGGGTTCGCATATCCCTCTCTGGGTTTCAACCCGATTGATTTTGTGACGATCGCGCCAGCGCCACAATCGATCATCCGCTGCATGCTTCCTGCATCCTCATCCATGATTCCTGAGGCAAGCATGGTTGGATTTTTTAATTGAAGCGGACCGATTGATGTACTGATGTCTACCACAAGACCACCATATTATGAAATGTCTGCTTGTATAAAGTCATTTTCACCACTATGTTATTATAAATTATAGAAAACAAAGGATGTTAACAATCGTTAATTATATAAACTGAAAAGATATATCATATATGCATGCACCGGACACCCTGCGAATACATGATCTGGAACGGTATTCCGTCTATAAGAAAAGAACTTGCTGAAACACTCATCAAACAGTTTGGACTCAGCCAGCGAGAAGCAGCAGAAAAACTAGGACTAACCCCGGCAGCGATCTGCCAGTACCTCTCAAAAAAAAGGGGAAAAACAGATTTTTTTGATGAGACAATCATCCAGGAAATCACGATTTCTGCACAACGCATCATGCAAAACGATGGGACTGATGTAATCATCGAAACCTGCCGCATCTGCCAGCTGGTACAAAAAAAACAAACGATCCCGACCGATTTCCGATCAAATACCGAATGATGAAGACTCACCAATAACTTTTTGAGCACTGTTATGAATCGATATCATCGGTGTTATGAACTAGGATGTAACTTATGTGATTTTTTTGTACTCGCTCAAAGACTAACGTCAGCGTTCCACTCGTGTGAATGATAAAGCTTTGCCCAGCACCATCAATCGTCCAATGATCATTGATGAAAGTTCCTTCTCGAAATTTATAGGTTTCTTTTGGTAACCATATGACTTGTTTACTACCACCTTGTATCTTGTAAAAAATCACTGCTCCGTCTTCGACGAGCTCCGAGGTGTACCACCCGGTCTCTGAAGGATCAGGATCACCCCCAAATGAGAGATAGACCAGGGAATCAGGTAAGGAGATGGTATGCACTCGTTTCGTGCCCTCAGCAGCATTCATATCATCCACATCACGGACCGCACCGCTCTCCGTCAGTGTCGAAAGAGACGCCTCTAGCAGACGACATTGTGATTCAACCTGCTGCTCCGCAAGAAATGTACGCAAGGAGCCAGAAGAATAAGCGACCAGGATGAGTATCGCTGCGATGATCGCAAGACTCATCATCAGTCGGATCGGTAGCTGTTCGACCGCATCATTGTCCCAGTTAGTCACTTTTATTCCTGCCTAACAGTTCTAGATTGACTGATTGTTTTTGATAACAGGTTCTGCACCCCCATGCCAGCTGACACGTGGACGTAGCTGCACGACATGAACTGACTCGGAGGTATCATCCACCAGCAACGCGACTCCTTTCTCAGACCCGATCTTCTTCAGGGAGTCCTGTATAGTCCCATGCATATAGATAGGGCGGATCCTGCTTAACGCATCAATGTCCTCCTGTGCAGTCAACCGATGACACAGGAAAAGATCACAATGGGAGAGCACCTCAGGCTCAACAGCGCTCGGTCGTTGTGTCGCCAGAAGAAGCGATAAACCAGGCTGCCTTCCTTGTCGCATCCATTCCTCGATAAGCACCGCTTTGCTCAGTGTCTTTTTTTCAGACGGGAGGAATACTTGGGCTTCGTCCACCGCAAGCCAGACAAGCGGGATGCCTTCCGCTTCAACATGAAAACCCATTTTTTTCTGTTCAAATATCCTTCGTGACTTGACGCGTTCTTCAAAGATTTTTTGGCTGAGCACCGCGACGACGACATCCTTCAGAAGCAAGCTGGGAAGGACGCTGAGATCAAGAACCGTTACTGTTCCAGGTTGAACAATCTCTGCTATGGAAAGACCGTCTGTGTCAAACACGCCCCATGAGTCAGCTATGAGAAAAAAGTTCTGCACCGCACTTTTCACGACGGCCTCAGTTTGGACATCCTTTTGGATAAAGGATACGATCTCTTTTATGGAAAAATGATCCTTCGATGACTGTAACGCAAGGATCGCCTGCGTTAAAGCCACACCGACCGGATCTGTTACCTTCACATCAAATAATTGACACCAATGCAGTGGTGAAAGCTCAGCGATACAAAGAGAAAATCTTTCGACTTGTATATCTCCAGTATCATAAGTTCCTGTCGCATGTGCAGGGACCAACAGACGAATGGGAAAACCAGTGGGTTTTCGGCCCCATCGCTGAATCTTCTCCAGATCATCCTTACTGGGAAACTGTGTTGACCAAAAGATCCCTAGCGTATCAAGGACGAGGACTGCAAGATGCTGCTTAATCGCATCATCAAGCGCTGCGATCTCCTCAAGAAACACCCCGATGGTGTACGATTTTCCATACCCACGCTTCCCACAGATGAACACCATATGAGGCCGCGTTATATCAAGAAACACCGGTGCTCCCAGTGACCCATCAAGGGCATAGTATCTCCCGATTGTAAGAACCCCGTCCCCTGTTTTTTCCCTCCGACCAAGCACATACTGTTTTTCAGAAATCGATAATGACCGCCCAGCATGAGATCCTTTCATAATGTACCTCCCGACTTTCTATTTTTTTAAATGAGAAAATATATATCCTCTTAAATATTATATACTTTTTGCCGGAGGCTATGTTTTCAAAAAAACCTCTGTGCAACAAAATGCAACAACATCATCATCGAAGAAAATCATAAGTCTGGGGGAAGATCGATGGACGAAAAAATCTGTCCGTACGAAATTAAGAGAAAAACAGAAAGCAAGACTTTAACCATCAACTGCAGAGCCTGCAGCAAGGGCAACTCAACGTTTTCTGATGAATTCTGTCGACATCGCATAATTCAGATTCTTCAAAAGGAACACGGGGTTGATCGGCTCATCCTGAATCATGCCATCGTCAAAGTGTACACTGGTGAAGAAATAGTCTTCTTAAATGATATCACCCGCTTCGTTGAAAACTGTCACGCGTACGGGCATCTTCCTGCGACTCAAAAAGATGGACCCAAATGTCACTCATGCATCGAACAAAGACAGACGGAGTTATCCGCGTATCTTCAGAACGTCTCATCTAACCCAATTGAAGTCTTTCTCCAGCTTAAAGAACATATACAGAAAAAACAAAACAAGGATACATCCTGTTTCGATTGTGAAGAAAAATACAAAAAAATCCTTTTTGAAATGAGCAAACAAGATGGGTTGTCACGCCATTTAAGCGGAAAAAAGTACACCAGTGAAACAGTGTATACGACTCATATTCGCCCTTACGTCCGCCCGGGGTTCATCGACTCATATATCCACCTGAATCCTCCAGCTGACGCGGTATTTCTGGAGTCATACGAGGTGCCACGAAAGGCAGGACATCCGTTACAGGTATCCCTCTATATGCTGCGCTCACGGCCTGAAAAACTTTACTTTGTCGTGCCACCAGAATATGAGCTCCCTCGTGAAGAACTCTACATTCTTGAGGATGTACGGTCATATCTCTCCAGACATAGACCCAAGGACGTCTCATTCATGGACACCCAGACAGCAGAAGAATATTTTCAACGTCTTGGAGCCCAAATTATCGGATCCTCTGTTGAGAAAAGACACCTTGATCTGGATGCGGGGAGGATCGAATACCTTGCCGATCTCTTCTCAAGATACAGTGCGGGATTCGGCATCCTAGAAGATCTCTTATTTGATCCTCGTATACAAGATATATATGTCAACGCCCCGGTGACAAACAACCCCTTGCATCTGGTGCTTGATGGAGAAGAATACACCTCGAACATTTATTTCTCCGATAGCGATATCGACGCGCTCGCATCACGGTTCCGCACTCTGAGCGGACGAGCCTTTTCGGAGGCATCCCCAGTTCTTGACATGGATCTTGATAAATACCGTACGAGAGTCACCGCCATATCGAATCCATTGACGCCTAGAGGGATTGCGTTTGCGCTACGCAGGCATCGCTCAAAACCATGGACGCTTGCTCATTTTGTTGCAAATAACATGATCTCGGCTGCTGCCGCCGGGTTTCTTAGTTTCCTCATCGACGGACAAGCATCGCTGTTGGTCGCCGGGAGCCGTGGGTCAGGGAAGACTTCGCTGTTAAGCGCCTGTGTCTTTGAGATACCACAGCGATTCCGTCTCCTCAGCATCGAGGACACCCCAGAGATCCCTATCGATGATTTCCAACAACTGGGATACAAAATACAATCTCTCATCACAAAATCGATTACGACCAGCGTAATGTCGACAGAGGTTGACCCGACCGATGCATTACGCACCGCGTTAAGACTTGGGGAATCAGTGTTGATACTCGGGGAGGTCCGTGGCGTCGAAGCAAAAGTCCTGTTTGAAGCGATGCGGGTGGGGGCAGCAGGGAATCTGATCATGGGGACAATCCATGGGTCGACGACACGGGATGTGTACGAGCGAGTCGTCTATGATATCGGAGTACCAGCCACATCATTTAAAGCAGTCGATGCCGTCATCATCGCAGCACCTATACGGAGTGAGGGAGGAATCGAGCGGAAACGAAGGGTCGTGCAGATATCGGAAATCACAAAAATCGGTTGGAGTACCAACCCGGACCCAGACAAGATCTTCCAGGATGTCATGCTCTACAACACGACGAAAGACGAACTCTGCACCACTGATCTGCTGGATATGGGGCAATCTCAGGTGATCCAGTCTATTGCGAAAAAATGGGGAATTACTGTAGAAAAAGCCCTTGAAAACATCCAGCTACGAACAGACATGAAAAAAACAATCGTCGAACAGAGTAAAAAAAATGCCGTACTCCTCGAAGCTGCGACAGTTCGAGATGCTAATAACATGTTTTGGATGTGCCTTGAAGAAAGCAAGCGCAGCCGCGGGATCGTTGACTATGATGAAGTAAGGATACGATGGATGAAATGGTTCACCGATTACGCGAGGTGTTTACCATGAGATCGGAACCCAGCTGGTTTCTTCGCGGGATCCGTTTTTCAAAAAAATATTTTTTTTGGCTTCTGAAAGACAATGAGATAACAACACACAAACTGCAACGATACTTCCCCGCAGAGTATACGGATTTTCTTCTTTTCTCTGAATTAGAAGTTGAAAGGTATGATATCCTGTTATTTGCCTACACAACCGCGTTTCTCTCATTCATTGGTTTGTTTATTTTTGATTTACTTCTGCTATCTATTGATATTTTTTTTCTCGGACAGATGGATGGAATAACAACAACCCTGATAATCATCGTATCGATTGTGATACCCATCGCAGTGATGAACCTCATCGCATATTACCCAAAAACCTATGCCCGGTATATCCAGATTCATTCGCTTGGTGACATCCCTGAGATACTAAGTTATCTAGTGATGTACCTGAAACTTGTCCCAAATCTTGAAAACAGTTTGAAATTCGCTGCATCAGAATCCTCAACAGCTCTAGCATCTGACCTTCGGAAACTTATCTGGGACATGGAGATACGACTCTACCATGGGGTCAATGACGCGATCATCCATTTCGCGATCCGCTGGGGACGATGGAGTGATTATTTCAAACGGTCCCTGCATCTCATCCGTAGTTCCATACAAGAACGAGACGAAGCCTCTCGAATCATCACCTTAGATCGAGCATTGGATGTCTCTTTAGAAGGAACAAAAGAGACCATGAACCAGTTTGCGAATCGGCTCCATCAACCAACCGTTATTCTCTACTCGGTAGGGATCATGATTCCGTTGTCTCTTGTCGCTATGCTGCCAGCAGCAGGTCTGGTGGGGATGAGAGTCACCATCGTGCAGGTATTTCTCATCTATGATCTCCTCCTACCGTTGTTCGTCTTTTTATACACGCGAAAGATCCTTCTTTCCAGACCCGCAGCCTTTCATCCGTCGACTATCCCGCTCGACCACCCAGACATCCATCATATCAACAAACGAAAACGATTTCTTGTAGCTTGCGCAAGTGGGATCGGTATAGCGATACCAGGATTTATTTTTCTTCTCATCCCTCGAATCATTTCTATGCATGCCTCAAACGATTGGACATATTTTATTGTAAGTAGCCAGGGTCTGAACTCCTTCTTCCCTGTAACGTTATTCTTCATCTGGGGAGCAACAGCCACCGTTTCACTTTATTGCCTCAGCGTCTACCGACCATACAAGATTATACGAGATGAAATTAAGCAGATGGAAAAAGAATTTAGCGATGCATTATACATCCTGGGTAAACGGATCTCTGAGGAAAAATCCCCAGAAGATAGTTTTGCCTACGCAGCACAGACCATGCAGGGAACCCGGATTGCTGAGGTGTTCTCTCAGACGAGTTTTAATCTTACAGCCCGCCATACGAGTTTTTATGACGCGCTCTACAGCACCGAATATGGGTCGTTGCACTATGTCTACTCAGATCGGATCAAAGCGATCCTGCGGTTGTTTGTCGAAGGAACCAAAAAAAGCCAACGAGCGGTCAGCGCATCTCTCATCCGTATCGCTGATCATCTCAAACAATTGCAGGAGGTGGAAAAAAAAATAACAGACATGCTCTATGAGCTGACTTCGACGCTTCGGTCGACGGTGTCTGTGTTTGCTCCTTTGATCGCAGGGGTCACCCTTTCGATCACCACCTTGATCTCCACAATTCTTGTTTCAATACAGACGAAACAATCACCTGAGAATATCACAGGTATCTCTACTACGTTCTCCGGTGCCGCAGGCTCGTTTATGACTGAAAACATCAGACCAGAATATTTCGTGTTAGTCATCGGAGTCTATCTCATTGAACTAGTAATCCTTCTCACACGATTCACCAATGGCCTCAATGAAGGCGATGATACTGCGACTTTTATGTACAGCCTTGGAAAAACCATGCCCATGTCGATCGCTGTCTTTTCGATTACCGTAATACTTGGTCAATACTTCTTTTCACAAATGGTTCCCACGGTGTAACAGGAATGCTATCGCTACAGGGGAAAAAAATATTCATTTTCCTTTTTCGTCCCTTATTCTTTTTCACGAGACACAATAGGGATATGTACATGAACATGTAGATGAGGGTCTACCAGGTACATTACATAAGAAATTTATTTATTAACAGAATTATCCATACGTTATATGAAGGTGGATTGGGATGCAGGATGAGGTATCGATAGCCTCAACGCTTGAGTTAAAACGCCCGATGGCGGTTCGAGCCTTGAGACGAAGTAATGTTCGTAAGAAAATAGCGGANNCGGACAACGCCTTCAAACGTGATCGGGGCAATCCGGGGGATGGAAGAACGATACAAAGAGGATGAATCGTTATTGAATCTTGATATCGTTGAAGAAAAAAGCGCCGGCAATAATGTTCGTTTATATGGGATTACTGATTTTGGGAAGGAAATGATCAAATCGGTGAAGGACAGTAGTAGGTGAAAAAAAAATGTCCATATGGTCCTATCTCTCAGCGTCCCATAATGACAGCTTCATTATGGACGAGGAGTTTTTTACAACTGAGCAGAATAAAGAGAATTTGTAAGGTCATTGTACAATCTTCTCAGAAGAACCACTTATGTTGAGGAGTTCCTGTAACACAACATTGTACTGTTCTGGTTCGACGGTCAGCAGTTTTTTTGCGTACTCTTTTAAGAATTCACCATAATCAACTTCTTCTTTCGAGTACTTCCATTTCACCTCTTGACCTTTTCCAAGGGCAAGTAAAAAAGCGTAGGAGATTGATTTTGCTTTTGGGGTATCTGGATGATTCTTTATTTCTGCAAGCGCCTTTTTTTCACCAAACGTCCTATACGTCCGTGCGACAGCATCAGCAAATGTCGCAAGCGGCGGGAGGCTCGTATGAACAGGGAGTCGAGATAATATCGTCTGTCGTTGTTGATACTCAAATGCTAGAGGAATAATATTTGAAGGGGTATCATCAAGCTGAAAAAAAGAACCAGCTTTTTCTTTATCATCGAGGATTGATTCAAGAAATTCTTTGCCGTATTGATTCCAGTATCGATCTAAGACTTTACCAGGGGTGGTTTTTGAGATAATCAATGGTTCTTGGCTTTTAGTGAGGAAAAACTCTAAGGCTGTTTTTTCGTAGGATGTTGCTTGGAGTGCTTCGACAAAACGAGACACATCGGTCCCATAGGAGACACCATCCAATACCAAGATTTTTTCTTCGGCGGTATTCACCGAATTCTCTTGGCTTTTAGAAATTTTTTTAATAAAATCAGCATCCGTCACACTCCCGGAGAGATACTCTTGGAGAGATGTGGTTTTTTGTTTATCGGAAAGATCCTGATGTTTTCCGACTTGTGTGACGACCTCGATAGCAAAATCATCTGAGAGATTCCGTTGCAACATGTATTTCGAGATGGTAAACATGGTGTTTTTTGTTGACTTCGCACAGTTCTCGCAGAGAGCAATGATGATCTGTGCGGGTTTCCATTCAATTCTGAGATAATTCAGCGGTAGGTATTCTTTCTTCCTCGCAATATCTGCAGGCACGTGTGGACAACTGATGCTGTCTTTTTGGGAAGAAAAACCAATTTTATTTCGAATAAAATCGATGAACTCGGTTGGAGGGCGTGCATCTTTTCCGGTACAGACATATCCTGCATCCCAGGAGTAGACACGGAGATTTTTCTTAAAGACGATGTCTGTGATACCTCGGAGTCGAAAAACCGGGTCGTCAAAATGTTGCACAGCGATGAGTTTTTCTCGGTCCGCCTTCCCACGTTGTGCATAGGTAATATCTCCTGTGGGAAACGTCAGTGCTGCAAGGTACGGTGCTTTCTCTGAGATAGCGAGCAGATAGGTGCCAGCGAGAGCACCATCTAAACCTTTTTTATGTGAGAGTTTCTCAAGTTTTTTTTCCTCTGAACAATATTGATGAACTTTTGTGATTTTTTTTCGAAGTTTCTGAAAATATCTTGCACTTTCATCTGTGCAGGTGGGAAGGATCAAAAACGGGTTTTCCTGTAATTTTTTTGCGTTTTCAATCAGGTATTTCTCTTGTGATTTCGGTGCGGTCCGTGCAAAGCTTCTCGTCGTTCTCCCTTTCTTTGCCATGTGATCAAACCATAAAAGTGAGGTGTTAAAGTATATTGTGGTAGAAATTAATATATTTCTTTCTTTTAGCTGAGGAGAAGATCGTCGCAGGAAAAATATTTTGTGGTACGTTTCCGAGATTTTTCTCTATTTTTTCCATGGAGTAATCCAAAAATTTATATGATTCATCCTCTATAGAGAAATGAATGGGGATAGTATGATGAAAAAAAAGAATGTGCTTCTCAATCGGTTATTCCAGAAACATACAAAGAGTATCACTCTGTGCTTTCTCCTATGTTTGATCATACCTTGTATTTCATTCGCTCTAGCGATTCCACAATCAACCGAGACCGTATCTTTTTATTTTGAAGAACCATCATCACAGAAAGCCGGGTGGGAACAGGTGGAAAGCGGAGTGACCCAGGACCTCAACAGTGTTTTTTTCATCTGCTTGAACCGGGGAACCATCGTCGGAGATGAAGGAGTCATCCTTCGGAGTGGTGATGGTGGAAATAATTGGGTTGCACAAAACTCAGGGGTTATGGAGAACCTCTATGGTGTTTCCTATTACGGGTATAATGTCATTTTAGTTGTTGGCACAAGCGGGACTATTCTTTATACGAATAATTCCGGGTCTAACTGGACGACGTTACAGACCGGGATTATGGGGACGTATCATAGTTGTCAGATGGTGAATGAAACAGTTGGGGTGGCGGTCGGCGTTAACGCGATCTACCAACCATTCTTCACACGAACAAACGATGGGTGGAATACCTGGGAATCCTCGAGTTTTTATATCGAACATGATAGCGTACTTTATGAGGGGCGACTCACTGATGTCTATTTCTTGAATACATCAGTTGGGTTGGCGACTGCGATCGTAGACGTACCTGCCGGGGGCGCGATCGTCCGGACTTTTGATGGGGGAAACACCTGGGAGACTGTATTTTTCTATGACGAGGCACTCTTCAGCATCGATTTTACCCAGGAAGGCGTTGGATATGCAGTTGGAGACCACGGCGGGTTTGTACAAACATCCGATGGTGGCGAGAGCTGGCAGGAGGTAGAAACCGGGGTGAACACTTTGTTGCGAGCTGTTGATTTCTCTAATCAGACCACAGGAACCGTTGTCGGGGACTATGGAATCATTCTACGAACGGAGAATGGAGGATCAGATTGGATCCAACAATCAAGTGAGACAACTGTGAATCTTCTTGGGATACAATATGTCACAGACAGGTTTGGTATCATTGTTGGTGAGCAAGGCGCCATCCTTCGTACGGAAACCGGTGGGTACCCTGAGGATGTCACAGCACCAGAGACCACCTGCACGTTATCAGGTACCCTCGTGGGAGGTATTTATATCACCGATGTGACTGTTAATTTAACAGCAACTGATGATTCTTCAGGTGTTACGACAACGATGTACAAACTGGACGATGCCTCATGGGTGACCTATGACGATGGACCCTTTGCTGTAAACACAAATGGAGACCATCTGCTTCGGTTTTACTCCATTGACAACGCAGGTAACATCGAAGAGGAAAAAACCTGTGAGTTCACTATCCAACATCCACCAAACCTACAGATTTCTATCACAGGAGGATTCGGCATAAAAATACATATTAAAAATCTTGATACGACCAATATCACGAATGCATCCTGGAATCTATCGCTTGATGGAGGAATCCTTCTTTTTGGAAAACAAAAAGCAGGAATCGTGAACATCGAAGCAGGAGATGAAATCACACTGAATTCCTTGGTGTTTGGATTTGGTAAACCGACGATTACCTTTACCATTGTCTCCTCCCAAAAAATCGTTCAAGCCAGCGTGTTTTTGTTCTTCGTACGCATATAACCAAATACACTGAGAGGGAATTGTAAAGTTATTCTTGGAAAAACGCATCAAGCTTTGATGCGGATAACATTTTTTTCCGTAACATTAAAGGACAGATAGAGTGATTCTGTTATGGTGATACCATGAAGGTGTATGATGCAATCATCTCCCGAAGAAGTATCCGCCGGTTCTACCAAAAACCAGTCGATCCTGAGATTTTAAAAAAATGTGTGAACGCTGGAAGGCTTGCACCCTCCGCTGCAAATCTCCAACCNNAAAGACACCCAGAATCCCTATTATGAGAGAGACGTTGGTTTTGCGACAGAGAACATCGTCCTTGCTGCTGAGGGAGACGGTCTCGGGAGCTGCATTTTATGCAATATCGAAAGGACGAAGATACAAGAACTATGCAATATACCATTGACCCTGGCAGTCGACTCAGTGATTGCATTGGGGCACAAAGCTGAAAAATCCGTCGTAGAGGACCTTAAGGAATCTGTGAAATACTGGCGCGATGACAAGGATATCCTCCATGTTCCCAAACGAAAATTAGAAGACCTCATCCACATCAACAAGTTTCAATAAAAATGATTAGGTAGACAAAACGTTAAAATCGCTCTTATTCTATATCGTCATTTATGAGAGAATACAAAATTAAAAGAGGCCACAATCAAGATCTCGATGCACTTATCACCCAGTATTATGGAGCAAAAGGCGACATAGGGAAAGGCATGCAATTCGTAGTAGAGGGAATTGGTACGATTACGATAAGACAGGAAAAAAGCTCACTGTTCATTGCTATCGTCCCCCCAAAAACGGTGTGCGGTGATCATGCTATTATTAAGAAATGGAATGAGTTTCTCTATGATGCAACAGGGAAGGATACAAAAGAACGGAAAAAGGAATTCGGAAAAATTTAGAAATGAAAATCCATTTATTTTTTTTAAATTTTACCGGATTTTTTGGAAAAACTGCGTTTTTATTCCCTTTTATGATCTTACATAATAATCATAAAAAATGATGATATTTTCACCATAGAAAGTTATTTTAATCAGCAATGGTTGTATATGATATATGAAGGGGAGACGAAATTCTATCATAAATATGTATCATTGCAAAAAATGTGACATCAACTTCCTCGTGCCACTGAAAATGTCAAACCGACAGGACCAGACAGTGTTTGTTTGCCCGGAATGCAAGAGCCATGACTGGGGACATATTTGGTAGGCAAAATCGAGACAACAGTTTATAAGACATGAACCAATTCTGCATGGTTAGAATCTATGTCGAAGACAAATAATTCTCTTCTAGCCAAACGGGTTTTCGAAGCATTATATATNNTAAATACAAAATATGATTTTCTTCACCTTGTCACGATTCATGATGATTTTTTTTCCGAGGATGGGATTCAGGCATCCTTTGATCAAACCTTTGATGCCATAGAACCTTCTCGACTTGGTGAAGCAATTGATGCTCTCATACGCGTTATCTACCTGGAATTAACCGAGACGATCGGTGATGACGCGGGTTTGTATTTTATCACAGAATTAAAACAGCATCTGGGGGATCCTTTTGTGGATGAATTGCGAGGGAATGGAGTCTATTTTGAGCGTATCCAGTCAGAACAGCATCTACGGTTTCATAACAATGGATCTCACTCGTTGCCACTACCGCTTCAGAAAAAAGAACAGGAAGAACCGCCGTATACTTGGGAGGCTGTGTCGACATGGAAGTATGACAACAATGTCTGTCTTTTGTATGATGAACAGGGAAGCTTACTAGACAAATTGCAGCTTGATCTTATCATCGAAGAATATATCGAGCGGGTGATAGAATCCCAGAAGCAACACCAACTCTTTTCACCCAAGACGACGATGATGAAGGTGACCGAAAAAGAGCAGGAGTTACTGAGGATGATACAGCGACGCGATACCGATGTTGTCTCTGCGGTGACGCTTCTTCATATATCTCGACAGAAGTTTGATACGATGATCCAAAAACTCCTCCAGTTGGAGATGCTGCAATATCTCTCGGATAATGAAGTAAGACTGACGGAGAAAGGCGCTCAGTATTTATCGGATGTCCATAAAAAGTAACAGATTATTTTTTTACTTTCTCCCAGTCTTTCAAGAAACTTTTGATACCTGCATCAGTAAGAGGGTGTTTGATCATTTTTCTGAGGACATCAGGCGGAACGGTCGCGATGTCCGCGCCGAGTCGTGCTGACTCGATCACATGAATTGGGTGGCGGATGCTTGCGACGATGACTTCGGTTTGAATATCGTAATTACAGAAGATCTCCATAATTTCTTCGATGACCCGCATACCTTCCTGGCCATTGTCGTCCAGCCGTCCGATGAACGGGCTGACAAAGGTCGCACCAGCCTTTGCTGCTAGAAGCGCTTGATTCGCTGAAAAAATTAATGTGACGTTTGTTTTGATCCCTTCTTTGCACAGTATCTTTACCGCTTTGAGACCTTCCGAGGTCATCGGTATTTTTATCGCGACATTTTTACGATAGTTCTGCGGTATCTTCGAGATTATCTGCTTTGCCTCTGTGACCATGTCTTCTGCTTTTTCACTGAGCGCCTCAAGGCTGATTGGTCCATCTACAAGTTTGAAGATTTCATCAATAACATCTTGCAACGATCTTCCACATTTCGCAAGCAATGTCGGGTTGGTGGTGACTCCATCGAGAATCCCCCATGATGCGATTTCCTTTATCTCATTTATATCTGCAGTGTCGATAAATAGCTTCATAATGCCTCACGTTATCCTCCGGTAACTGGTAATAATTGATAATGTTTTGGTTTCTTTCCAGCGGATTGAAGGATGGGAATTCTGGAGGAAAGAGATATGTATCTAGATATATTTGAAAAAACAGAAACATATATATATTTAGCTATACATTACCTACTATTGCAGGAGGGGATTCATGCCTCTAACGAGGAAGGCACGCATTGTGGGAAGCAGCCTAGTTATTACAATACCAAGTCAGCTTGCGAAAGCACATGATATCAACGACGGAGACGATTTAGAGATAATTCCATCTTCAATCGGGGAATTCAAGATACGTAAAGTAAAAAAATAACGGAACCATCGTTTACACTATCTAAATACTCCTGACAGAAAATAAATAAGGTATTGACACAATTATCAATAAACTTTTCTTAAGGCAGATCAGNNCGGTTATTGCATCGATCTTGGAAAAGCCCCACTGCTCATTCTCCAGGCAAAAAAAGGATACATCATGTGCGGGTATCTGAACATGAATACCGCAAATAAGCTTGGAGACATCGCAGGGAAAGTAACCGGTGTGAAGACCTTTGATGACATGCTCAAAGCAACTGTCATCGAAGTATCAGAAAACGCAAAAAAAGAAGGACTAACAGAAGGGATGAACGCACAGGATTTCCTAAAAACCCTCCTCTGAGGAACTCAATATGATCACGTTCAAAGACATCCAAGAAGCATACCAGATCCTGCAACCCATTATCAGGAAGACACCATTGGAAAAATCAAAAACATTTTCTAACCTGCTAAAAGAAAACGTGTACCTCAAGGAAGAAAACCTCCAGACAACCGGGTCTTTTAAAATCCGGGGAGCGTACAATAAAATCTATCATTTAACAGAAAAAGAAAAAAAACAAGGAGTGGTCTGTGCCTCCGCGGGGAATCATGCACAAGGAGTCGCACATGCCTCAACCTTAATGGGCGTGAACAGTACCGTTTTCATGCCAATCTATACATCTCCGGTAAAGGTCATCGCGACAAAATCTTACGGAGCAAATGTTGTTCTCGAAGGAATCTCCTATGATGATGCGGCAGACGCTGCAAAAAAATATGCTGAAGAAAAAAAATTGACGTTTGTGCATGCGTTCAACGATGTGTATGTTATCGCTGGACAAGGCACCATTGGAATTGAGATTTTCGAAGAACTCCCAACAGTTGATGCCGTCATAGTCCCCATCGGAGGTGGAGGACTTATCAGTGGGATTGCCCTTGCCCTGAAGACACTACAGCCAAAAATACAGATCATCGGTGTCGAAGCAGAAGGCGCACAATCCATGAAACTTTCATTGGAACAACACAAGATAGTGCCTCTAAAGAGTATTATGACCATCGCAGATGGAATCGCAGTAAAAACACCAAAGGACCAAACGTTTGCTCTCGCCCAGCAGTATGTTGACGATGTTGTCACCGTAAATGATGAGGAGATCGCTAACGCTATGTACCTATTGCTGCAGAGGACAAAACTCGTCGTAGAACCAGCAGGAGCAGTCGGACTTGCCGCCCTATTAAGCAAAAAAATCTCATTTCCAAACAAAAACATCGTCGCAGTCCTCAGCGGAGGAAATGTAAATCTCTCCTTGCTCACCCAGATCATCGAACGGGGGATGATGCGCCATAAGCTCCTGGTGAAAGTAGCGATTACCGCCCTTGATAAACCACGAGTGCTCAAAGATATTCTCGCCATCCTTGCCAATGTCGGTTCAAACGTTCAATCAATAGACCATGACCGATGTACCACAGCGGTCCCTGTCGGGTACGTGAAAATCGTCATCACATTCCAGACATTAGGAAAAGAGCAAATCGAGATGATAAAAGAGAAGTTTGATCAGAAAAAAATACAGTACCATATCTTAAACTAAAAAAAAGGACGAAAAATGGTGCTTTTAAAGAAGTTTTACTGCAATATGTGACCAGGGCACTTGAGTCAATTTCCATACGTTCCCGGTTGTATTCACTTGGACGATCTGTGAATTATCCGGATTAATGCTGCCTTTATCGAGTTTTTTGAGTTGTTCAATCGCTTCATCCTCGGTTGCAAACAGATATTTTTCTTTCCCGGTATCCAGACAAAACAGCAAACTTTCAATTTTCAGACCCTTAATGATCTGTTCAGAACATGTTTTGTTTTCCATCAAAGACTCCGATTCCCCTTTTTCATCTGTTGATACAGAGGTATGAACAGGCTGATCGGTTAAAATATTTCTCATAGCATCCACCTCAAACGTATAACACATTCGCATCGATGTATAAATATTTATGGTCCCTAATTTTTATAATTTTAATGACTCGTGATTCTCAATAGAAGAACCTATTTATAGCGATACTTTTTTACATGGCTTGAAACCTATGCATGACCGATTCTACCTTCGTCTCCTCTCATCACTGTATATCTCAACGTTTTTTATCCGCGCTAGTTTTGGGATCATGCTGGCGACCCTTCCTATTTATCTGAATATCACCTCAGGGTATATAGGGTATGGTATTGTTTCTGCGGCATCCCCCCTCTTTGAGATGGGTACCGTCTTATTTATTGGGGCGGTTGTGGATCGTTATGGGAGAAAAATTGTATTATTATCAGGCCTTCTCACTGCAGCACTCATGCTTTTTCTTTTATCCATTACAAAAAACCTCTACATGATATTCTGTATCAATGCAGCTCATGGGATGGCTGCAGGTGCCATTCTTGTTTCATCATTAGCGCTGCTAACCGACTACGCACCCGAGCACAGGCGAGGACGGGAAATGGGTGCATTTGACGCATTCAATATGCTCGGATGGGTTGTTGGCTACGCCGTAGGAGCTCTTTTCCTTGAGTTTTTCAAAGGTTCTCTCGGGCATACATTTCTTATTGCTGGTGTGATGGCATTATTTGGGTGTTTGTATTGCTTTGTAAATATCACAGAGCCGAAGAAACATGATGTTCTGTGCGAGAAAATCAGGTTCGACAAGATTATTGGTGTACTTAAGCAACGTTCCGTTCTGCTGCTCACGCTCCCTTGGTTCATTGTATTCATGATCATCGGAGCGGTTATGACGTTTTTAACAGTCTCGACTGCTAAGGGAGGAATTCTTACGATTTCACCGATCCTTCTTTCAGGTATTATCGGTGGCGCAGGGATCGTATTGATAACAACACAGGTTATTTTTGGACGGCTTTCTGATAAGTATGGACGTTTGCCAATTATGGTCATTGGTACTATCGGGTTTGTCGGTGTGATGACGGTTATTGGAGTTGGGTACGGTCTCGCTCTGACACCTAACGGGGAGGATGTAAAAAACAGCATTCTTCGGTTTTGGCCACTTCTTGGGCTTTTTGGAATCATGGCTCTTGCGTTTGGGCCGTCTGCATTATCATCACTGGCAGATGAGGCACAGGAGACGACACGCGGAGTAACCATGGCAGTCTATAGTATTGTCATCAGTGCAGGGATGTTTATAGGGGTGCCTTCGGTCGCCGCGATATTTGATCAATTTGGAGGACCTGGTGTTCTTATTTTTATGATAGCATGCGCAATCGCGATGCTAGTTCTTATAATCGCTCGTTATGTTCAACTCAAACACCGTAGAACACACGACTGAGACATCCAAAAAAAAGAGTAAATGTCTCTGATGATATTATTTTTTGCTAGTTCTCAAAAAGCGTTTTTCAGGATAGTAAGGACATCATGTTTCTCTAGTTTTTTGAATTTCCCAACCGCTCCATGAAGAACAGTTTTTACAGCCATGGATTCAAGAGCATTCTCTTTTATCCCGACCTCGCGAAGTGTTTTTGGCATCCCAAGACAAGAGAAAAATTCCCTCGTTTTTTCCATTCCTTTCTTTGCGACGACATCTTCATTTGTGCCTTTTATCCCCCAGACGTTTCGAGCGTATTCAACAAATTTACCCTTGGTTTCCTCATCGAAGACATACTGCATCCAATACGGCGTCAAAATAGCCAAACCCACTCCATGGGTCACATCATAGACTGCGCTCACCGCATGCTCAATCCCATGGGTCGCCCAATCACTCAGCCGACCGTACCCAAGAATACCGTTGAGTGCTAAACTGCTTGTCCACATCAACTGAGCTCGTGCTTCATAGTTTGCAGGCTCAGCAAGTACAAGAGGACCATATTCTATACAGGTTTTCAGAAGGCTTTCAGCCATCCTGTTTTGCACAAATGCATCCGTGGTTGGGCTAAAATATTGCTCAAGGATATGACTAAAAATATCGACGGTCCCTGCTGCTGTTTGATTTTTTGGCACAGAGAACGTATAGGTCGGATCAAGAATGGAAAACCTCGGTCGTAACGCATCATGATGGATAGCAAGTTTTTCTACTGTTTCCTCATTAGTGATCACGGCATTGCCGTTCATCTCAGAACCAGTTCCAGCGAACGTCAGGATCGTCCCCAGAGGGAGCGCTTTTTTAATAGAAGAATCACCTATGACAAATAGATCCCAGGGGTCTCCATCATGATAGAAACCAGCCGCTATCGTCTTTGCAGAGTCAATGACACTCCCACCACCGACAGCCACGATACATTCAATGTCATGTTCTCTGCAGAGTTTAATGCCTTGTCGCACATGAGAAATCCGTGGATTGGGCTGCACCCCAGAAAGCTCGTGGAAGATGATATTGTTTTTCATGAAAATATCTGTAACTGAATCATATAACCCAGTTTTTTTTATACTCCCTTGGCCATAGACAAATAGAATTCTTGTTCCGTATCGCTTGAGTTCTTCTCCGAGATACTCAATTGAATTTCTCCCAAAAAAGATTTTTGTTGATACCATATACTTAAAATCAAGCATAAATCCGCCTCTGCACAATCGTCAATGATTTTGCCAAATTTAAAGATTAGTGAAGAAATCCTGATAAAAAAAAATCAGCTCATGGTTTTTTGGGTTGAAAAAAGAAGCTTCAATGCGAAGAAAGCAAGTGTTGTCCCGAGAAAGACCCCAATGATCGCTGAAACTTTTTCAAACAACGTCATATTTATAGAACTTTGAATCACATACCCACATAAGAGAATAGTACCCGCTCCTATAATGTATTTGATACGCCTATCTGTTTTTTCTTTGCTATACACAGGAGTCTTTTTTCGTATCTCCATATATCTTTGACAAGTATCACAGTACCATTTATTATCCGCAGAGTCCAATCGTAAGGCTGAGAAACATTCTGCACAGTGAGGATGATGATAAGATGAAAGCTTTGTTTTCGTTTTTCCAAATTTTTTCCCCAAAGGAGATCCCATGCTCCGTTTGAGTAATATAGGAGAGATCAGACAACTGGTGAATATCAGGAAGAGGGTTGCTGTTCTCATTTGATTCGCAAGAAAACCACCTGGGTCACCAAAAATACCCCGGTCTATCCCTGTTGAGACAATGATCAGCGCAACTCCCATCACCGGCATCATACCGATGCCGACACTGATCGCTTCTCTTCGTTTAAACCCAGAAATCCGTGCTCCTATTGTGCTTCCAAGGAAATTTCCAAGCATCCCAAAGACAATAAATACAGCACAGAAGAATAAAAGCGATTGTAACTGATTTGACTGAAAGAGAGATAAAAAGTTAAAGCTTGCTCCAACCCATACAAAAAACAAGGGGACAAAAAATGCATAGCCAACGGTTTTGATGTATTCAGCGAGGGTTCCGGCCTGTGGCGTTTTTTTGAAAAAAATACCAGCGATAAACGCACCAATAACCGCAGTAAGTCCCATATTCTCTGCAAATGCTGCAAATAAAAAACAAATGCCTAAGCCTATCGTGATAACAATAGTAGGGGTATGACGTTTCGTATTCCTATTCACCGAATATCGAACAACGAGAAAACCAACAACGATGGTGAGTACGAAAAAAAGAGATATCTGAAACAGAAGAACAAAAGAGTTGCCGACTCCAAATACCAAAGCAAAAAATATCATGGCAAGGACATCATTTATCACCAACGCGGTTCGTAATGTTAACCCAACACGAGATGACAATAAATCCATATCGGAAAGAATTCTAATGGCAATTGTTGTCGAGGTCGCTAAAAAAATCGTGCCGATTGCCATACTCTGAACAAGAGTTAAATGAAACAATTGTCCAATAAGACAACCAATAAGAAAAGGAATAATAATCCCACAGACACCAACTGATATTCCTGTTTTTCGTGTTTTTTTCAGATCACTCAGATTCGTCTCAAGTCCAACAATAAACAACAGAAACACCACACCGATAAAAGCGATTTCTTTAAACTCCGGGGATGTTAAATCGAGGGTGAATTTAAAAACAGAGGTATCCAAGAGAGACACAGATGATCCAGATAATAATCCGATGCAACAAGGACCCAGGATAATTCCCGCAATGATTTCTCCAATGACTCCAGGTTGTTTTATCTTTTCAAATGCAGTGCTGAAAATCTTAGCAAATATAATCGCTAATGTAATTTCAAGCAGCATAGAGCAAGCATCCCATTGATCGTATAACGTATATAAAACGCGTATATAAAAGCATGCGATTTATTCCTCAGAGGTTTTAAATATTCTAAGATGAATTCGTTCTGATTGTAGATGTGTGAGAAAGAAAAATCTATAACAGTTTTCTACGAGACGAAGGTAAAAGAAATTATGCAGACTGCGAAATCTGAGATCCCCCAAATCGAAGAGAAAGCTGAAGTTGCACGCGTGCTTTCCTGCTTGAATAACAGAGATCATGTGTGGGTGATGGATAGTAAAGAACCGACACAACTCGTTGGTGTTATTACTCAATCCGATACGATTGCGTTTTTTTCTCCACCGTTGACCTCGTCCCAATCCTTTGACAGCCCTGATTCTCGATCACTTCAATTTGGTATACCTCTCACCGCTGAAGAAATTATGTCAAAAAAACCAGTCACGGCATCCCCAGATGAAAAAATCAGAGACATTCTAGCGAAAATGAAAGAGCAGAAAATTAAACTCATCCCCGTTGTCGATGACTATGGTCAGCTCATCGGCGAGATTTCTTTAAAGCGTATTATCCAGGAATATTCGAAGCATATGGCTTATACGAATCAGAAGGAAAAAAGAGAAGTATCGTAGAGTAAATCCGTCCACTAGTAATTTATAGAAAGTTTTATATCTGAAGGGGGTATATTTACATGTGGGGATATTATGAAGAAACATTTCATAAAAATAATAATTTCTGGTATTGTAGCCATAACGCTCCTTACCACTATCCTGCCGACTTCTGCATATTCACATGATATGCAAAAACAAACAATTACCACACAACCCGACCAAGATACCAAAGATATCAGCAACTTCGGTCCGAGCTGGTATAACAAACCAACAACCTATGCTCAGCTTATCGGCTGGTACCAAGCGCTTGAAACCCAATATCCAGAGTACATCGAAGTCTTCAAAGCAAACGTCCTGTACAACACCGGGACGATCCCAAACGGCTATGATGACTATTATATCCGAATCACAAACGAATCACTCGGATTACACAAGCCAGAGGTTCTTTTCCTAGGTGGCCCACATGGTGACGAAACCGTCGGAACCATTGGAATGTTCTGGTTTACCGATTGGCTCATGCGCATGGCATTCACCGACGAGCCTAGCCCCTCTTATTCAAAAGACTGGCTCCGTTGGCTCATCGACAACAGAGAAATCTACATAGAAGCATCACATAACCCCTATGGATTTGATCATGATCAACGGTACGATTCCCATAATTGGGATTTAAACAGAGAGGCAGACATGGCTTGGGATTCGGGTGAACCGACAGGAGGGATTTGGGCAAGCGTTAACGGAAAAACTCTCCATGCATTTGTTGACAATCATACAATTCGACTGGGAGCTGACTTCCATGGTGGCGCTCGACTGTTACTATATCC
The DNA here is from genome assembly GCA_002506745.1 of Euryarchaeota archaeon UBA33. Lineage (GTDB taxonomy): Archaea > Thermoplasmatota > E2 > DHVEG-1 > DHVEG-1 > SM1-50. The sequence goes on along the minus strand of DAYE01000048.1, from coordinate 46,749 downwards.
CTGGGGGAGCACCCATCGCAGCATCGTTGGAACAAGTCCGATTACGGGATATTCATATAAATATGCTCCACCCGATTTCTACTTCTGTGATGCATCAAGCCTTCGATTAGGCGATTATATGGGTGATTACGGAGGAAACCTGGATAAATATAGCATCGGAACCATACCTGATACGGTAGGTTATACGGTCGGTGGGGGAATAGGCCCATGGGTGTATGGTGCAGATGTTGAAAAAAACCCAGTCGAAGACCCATATGTCGCTGATGAAACCTATGGGAATTATTATGGAGCAGGAGTGCTCTGGCTTTCACCGGAAATGTCAAACACAAAGAATCCGAGCCAAGACACCTTTGGGAACGATACCGTCGCTCGCTATGGCGCTGAAGTCCGTCGGGTGATCTTACACCAGACCGATTTAGCACAACCCTACCTTCGCTGGCAATCTGACAGCGTCCAAAACCATGTTGTTATTTTCACCAACACACCAGTCAACTTCACCTGGCAGGTGAACGGAAGCATGGTTGTCGACCATACTTACCTCCAATACGGGAACAACCCGAATCCTGTCCAAACATGGACATATACAACAACAGACTATGATGAACACAGTGGCGATTACATTGGGGGTACCGGATGGGACAACGCAATGAATGGACACACAGACGGCACAACCTACCAGGAAGGACTTGTGTTTACCATCCCAGGAGAATATTATTTCGTCGCAAAAGCACAGGTCGATCAAGTCTATAAAAACGTATTACGACCAGATGTCTATCTAAGCAACCCGTATTTGAGACTCATCAAAGAACGAACCAATGATACTTATTACGAATCATTAGAAGGAACCGATGGTATCGAAGAAATATTTGGACAGTCCTGGTGGTACAGCCCAATCATCCATATTACGGTCAAGTCAGAAAACGAAGCGCCAAATACACCAGAAAAACCTAGTGGACCCGTCAAAGGAAAACCAGGGTCTCTTAATCTGTATCGAACAACTACTGTTGACCCTGAGGGGGATTCAGTGTATTATATGTGGGACTGGGGTGACGGAAATATCAGTGAATGGCTCGGGCCATTTACTTCAGGAGTTCAAGCAAGCGCTCAGAAATCATGGACCACCAAAGGAACATACAACGTGAAAGTAAAAGCAAAAGACATCTATGGTGGCGAGAGCGACTGGTCAGATCCCTTATCCATCACGATGCCAAAGGACAGTGCATACCAATTCCGATTCCTGTTCCTGCAGTTGCTTGAGCACCTCTTCGAGCGTTTTCCACATTCGTTCCCAGTGCTACGACAACTATTGGGGTACTAAACACCCCTCTATTTTCTTTTTTTTTAAATGAACATATAAACATTTTTTCATACAGGTAAAACAGAGTTTTAAAAAAAGAAAAAAATTCTCATCTATCCAATCTACAAAGAAGGAAATAGACGTCAGAACGACATCTCATAACGCCCACACCGGGAAGCTCTGCTTGAGGTTAAAAGCCCGATAACCTAAAAATAGTTATGTTTATATAAGTGGTTCAGACAAGCATTAACACGGTTTATACAATATCTTTCAGCTTCTTTCTATCTGGATTCAAGATATACTGTTTTTTAATAAACAACAATGTCTGTAGAAGCGTTATCTTCTCGATTTCACCAGGATGTAATTGAGTCAACGTATCAGAATATTTTTTTGCTTGTATAATATCTTTAGCATTGAACGTAACAAACCAGTCGTAATCACCATGGACATAAGCACTGGTTTCAATAGTACCCCCTATTTCGCTCATAATATCTTCTCCTCTTCTTGAAATGATTCTATCAGTTGTTCCTTCTTTAAGTTGTTTCGAGGATCTTTTCAACATCAATATAAAATGGTTCTGTCCAATTTTCTTTTCATCAAAAATTGCGGTATATCCCCAAATCATCTGGTCCGCTTCCATTTGTTTGATGGCTTTCCATACTTTTTGTCTTGAGAAACCACAGCGTTTTGCAATCGTGTCTATATTTTCCTTAGCGTTTTTCTGAAGCTCAGCAAGTATCTTCAAAGTATCTTCTTGTATCCTTTCCGTATTACTTTTTGCCATAATCCTTTAACTCCCTTAAATATCATAATAATAGAGCAATTCCTTCTTTAAAAACATATCCTTAAAATGTCATTTTTTTGAGCGAATCAAATGACAAAAAAAAGAGAAAATAGTTGATTCTTAGCAAAAGACTTTTCATTGCAGGATTAAATATCCAGTTTATCTGTCGTAATTAATTGAATATTTATATTATGATCCTTTGATTTGTCTGAGTTTTTCAATCGCTATTCTTCGTAGTTTTTCAACGCCAGCATCATTCAGTTTCCGCAGAGGTTCTAGTGCTTGAGGATCGCCAATTTCACCAAGAGCATAGATTACATTTGCAACCACATTACCGTCTCCGTCATGCAGTGCTTCTATCAATGCGTTTACCGCGCTCTTTTCTTTCTTGATCCCTAAAAAAAATGCAGCATGAAACCTATTAGTAGCATTAGGACTACCCAATTCCTCAATTAAAGTTCCAACATCTTTTTTCATCCAGATTTCGGATGTTCTNNTTCTGCTTGTTCTTTTTTAGCTTTTTCTTCCGCTATTACTCTATCCAATTCTTGTCTCTTTATCATTTCCTTTCTATCGACTGCTAATTTTAAAACTATAACAATAACAACCACTGATATTATAATTAATATAATAAAAAAGATTGCGATCCATTCATTATTTTCAAAAGTAAAAATTAAACCATAAACACCACCAATACAAACACATATTANNATTTCTCATATTTTTCTTTTTCAAGCTGTTCAATTCGCTTAATGAGTAATTTTTTTTCTTTAAAACTTTTCTTTGGAATCAGAAGTATTGACACGGTTTTAAAGACTCAATGGTTTTTTATGCGAATCAAATGATTAAAAAAGAAAAAAAGAGATGGGAGAAAGTTTTATTCGTTTATTGAAGGGTGACCTTTGAGAAGAAAATCTTTGCTTGTATTGTCTTTGTTGCAGTCACACCTTCGGTACAAATGATGTTAATCTTTATACTCGGCATTGGGAAAATTATTCCTAATCCAATACCTTTTGGTGCACCAAGGACCGTTAATTTCTCTCCGACGGCAATAGTCGGTATCGAACCGGTGGTTTCTTTCCCAAGAACGATAAGACCTCCGTCTACGACAATGCTCCAGGATAAATTGGTTGCTGGTGCATAACCAGTGTTTTTAATGGATGCGGTGATCCCCGTTCCACCTTTTATCTCTATGTTAAAGATAGGTAGAGCTGGGGTCATCAGGAATGCTCGAAAGCCTATGTCTGTTCGATAGCCAAACCCGACTATTTGACCGTAATCGTTGATGTCATCTGGAACAATCCATTCCCAGCCCTGCTCTGCTGGGAGGTAATCATTCAGGATAGTGAGCTCGCCGTCTTTCCAGAGGAACGCATTCGAAGTCCCTGCGTCCAAATCGTCATAATAACCAATCACCTCATCATTTTCATTGACCGCGTTAGCTTGCCCCATGTATTGATGGCCAGTCGGCAGGATCCGAATGGCCTCGTGGTTCTTCCATACTGCAGGTTCATAATTTGGAGCTGGATATGATGAATTATATGAATATTGGCATGTGCCTACAACGACATTATTATCATTGATATCGTATGCTTGGCTATAATTTGCCTTGATGATGGGGTCATCGTTCAAATCAATTAAGTTTCCGTTTTCCCATTCATAGGCATGGTTAAAATCAGCGTCGATGTATCCAGCGATATGGCCTTGGTTGTTGATGGCATAGGGATACGTACCTGTCCCGAGATCAGTGACGATTCCATCATCGAAGATAAAGCCATTTGGCCACCATGGTGGTGGGATGTTTCCTGGCGGTGCGCCTGAGCCAACTATTGTTCCAGCATCATTGTTGTCCCTGGCATGGTAGAGATCTAGCGTATCACCACCCGTAATTTCATCGTTTAGACTTGAGACAACCTTGTCTTTCCAGGTGACCGCTGTTTGATTCATGTGTAGTTTTTGAAATTCTCCAATCCACTCGTACCAAACAAGGGCAGACCATCCTAAAATGAGACCATTATCATCGATCATGTAAGGCCGACTTGAATTATCGCCTTCATTATTTTCTAGGATTGAGGCAGTTCCATTCTGACTCCAATAAATTGACCGATATTTGAAGGCATCAAGTTCTTCAAACCCAACAATTTCACCGTTATTATTAATTCCGACTGCTTCACTATTAGTAACACCTAATGGATCTGTAGCTTCTGCTAAGTCAATGGTGATATATTGTGGGTTGGGTTGCTTAATTTGGTCTGCTGATTTGTAGGAAGCCATGTTTCGGTGTGGCAGGAGATGATTTGGGTATGAAATATTACGTACTGCATCAATATTCATGGCTTCTTTTCCAGGTATTTTTACTGCAGTAGTTATTGTTGAGACTATAGTCAAGGAAAACAACACCGTTATACAGACTGCATATATTCTTGCTTTTCTTATTTTCATAATATATCCTCTATAATACACTAGAAGCGAGAAATATAATAAAGTAATTATTTGTTTTTTGTACAAATTGAAAATTTTACTCTAAATATATATTTCTTAATCCAAAAATAATAGATTTTCTTATATCAATGTCATTTCAACATTACAAAAAACCAGAGGTTTTCTTTAAAAACATATTATTAGAAACCTGATTTTTGTAAATATTTCGTGCTATATATTATCACGCCCGCACCGGGATTCGAACCCGGGTCTGAGGCTCCGCAGGCCTCTAGGATATCCAAGCTACCCCATACGGGCAAGTAAGAAAGACAGATAATTACGTTATACTATAACTTTGATATAATCGTGTCCGAAACTCGAAAACAGAATTCTTTTAATAAGGATATCGGAGAAACACCAAAGCAAGAGAATGCTAAAGAGTCAGACTTAGCCGTCATTATTTAATGACATCGACCAATGCAATTTTCTCAAGGATAAGATCACCATATTTTTCTTCGGGTATAGTAGATAATTCTATCTCGGTAATGCCAAAGCGTTTCAATGTCTCTCTATCTGCTTTGAGTTCCTGTTCATCCGTGGTCAGCTGAAACGTTTTAAGGATTCTGCGAATCACCGCCTTATCTATACTCTTTTTACCTTTCTGATCCGCAGAATCAGTGATAAGAAAAACAATCTGTTGTTCTCCTTTTTTCACCCCTACTTTTTTTATCGCTTTTTGGATCTGCCGCTCACCAGCAGCATACAGCAGGATTTCCAAGGCAAGAGAGTTCGTCGCATTTGTCCCCTGAAGAAATGCTCGTTTCGCATGGGTTGCTGCTGAAATCAAATGATCCTTGCTGTAAATGACTGTCGCATCAAATGCCTGTATTACGAGATGTTCCTCATTCGAAAATTGAAGAAGCTGCTGGATAAAAGAATCGACATTCCTGATAGTGCCCTGCGCACCAAGGATTGTTATCATCGATGTGAACCTCGCAGTTGTTTGTTTCCTCGTAAACCAACTTCCCCGATCTGCTGTTTGAGGTTCTTAGCCACAGCGGTTCCGATTCCTTTTATCTTTGCAAGACGCTCCACGGGGACAGTCCGTAAATCATTGACGGTTTTAAATCCTTCATGATACAAAGCGCGCGCACGTACCCGACCGATACCCTTCAAAGTGACAAGGTTGAGTAGTTCTTCCTTACATCCATTTTGTACTCGTATCAAAAGATCGTTCACATCAGAAACACATGAAAAATTATACATCCTGGCAAACTCCCTGGTCGCATGCAGTAACCATTCTGCCATGTCAACGATGGTATGTACATCCCCGGGCCAGATATTGTATTTGAGGACGAGTGCATCATAAGGTTTTTCTTCTATCCAATCCTCCAGCAGGAACGCGGTTTTTAGATCACTGAGAAACCACTCATACTCATCACTTGATGTATTTGGGACGTCTAACAGGAGAGAATGTTTAATACAATCCGCTTTTTCCTCAACCCAGGAATCAGATCCCCGTAGATATAAAGAACGGAGATCGGGCGTTGAGCAAATAGCATGCAGGAACGATATCGGTGTCACCTCTTTGTCATTGGATCGCTCCAAAGCGGTCTTTAACTGAATCGCAGATAACGGATCGATATACAGAGAGGATGTCCTGCTTCCAAACAACGTGGAGATATAACTGGTCTGCATCTCATCAATCAGCTGATTCTTCAGGAGAAATTCAACGGCAGTATCAACTTCCTTTTTAATAGTGAACTCATCAGTTTGATACGCATAAAAGGTGCTTTGAATGAATGTGTACATCTCCTCAGGATTATGTACGAATTGCGTCGAAATCGCAGCAAGAAGATGCATACGCAACGCAGATTGACTGCCTAATTTTGAATAGATAGGTTCCGTGTCCGCTAATATGTAATTGTAGAATATCTGATCCCGCTGATTGCTGTCTTTTGCAATCGTGATTGCATCACCAACCGTATCATAACGGGGTCTCCCTGCTCGACCAGCTTGTTGTTTATACTCCAGAATCGGGATGGGAGCCATACCGAAATTCTCATCATAGCGCCATAAGTCACGGATGATGACGCGACGAGCTGGGATGTTGACACCCGCAGCTAGCGTCGGGGTTGCGACGATGCATTTGATCTGATGGTCTTTAAAGCCTTGCTCCACCAGTCGGCGTTGATTGCTCTCCAGACCAGCATGATGAAACGCCACACCATTTTCGATACATGTGACCAGTGATTGCTCGATACTTGCGGTCTCTGCTTGTTCCTGTTTCATCGAACTGACTAATTTTTTTAACTGTTTTTTTTCCGTCTCAGTAAGAAGCTCTGTAACGACGCTCGATAAACGATTCGCTAATGATACGGTGGATTTCCTGTTATTCACAAAAACCAGGGTCTGTCCACCGTCCTTAAGAGACTCTTGGACTAATAACTCTAATGCCTTCTTTGTGTCCCCTTCTATCTTTTTTGTTGAGCTATCATTATATTTTATCGTATTATGAAAAAACACGCCTTCTTTTAAGATAACCGGCCTCCAGTCAGATTGGATGAGTTTACCCCCAAGCCAATCTGCCAGTTCTACTGCGTTTTTTATTGTTGCAGACAGGGCTATGAGTTGCGTGTGTGGGTTGAGGGCTTTGATCTGAGCGATAATCACCTCAAGCGTAGGCCCTCTTTTAGGATCATGGATCAAATGGATCTCATCGATCACCAGTACCTTGATTTTATCAAGCCAATGGAGCCCATGCCGGAGCAGTGAATCAGCCTTCTCAGAGGTACACACAATGATATCATACTTGGAAAGACGCACATCAGATTCATCTAAATCTCCTGTAGAAAGACCGATTTTCAACCCCAGTGTCTCAAATGCTTTTAAATCCTCGTACTTCTCCCGGGCTAACGCGCGAAGTGGCACAATGTAGAATGCTTTACCGCCTTCATGTTTCAACCGCTGGACAATCGCAAGATACGCAACCAGACTTTTCCCGGCAGCAGTAGGAATAGACAGGACAAGATGTTCTCCTCGTAACGCATAGGGTAATGCCTCAGCCTGAGGGGGATAGAAGTCGATGATCCCCTGATTCTTAAGAATTTCCTGAATCTCAGGATCTAATCCAAACTGTTCAATCGTCATACCAATCCTCGCAATAGAGAAAGAGCTTAATAAAGAAACATGTTATTCCTTTTTATTCAAATATTGTGGTGAAGCTATGGGCCGAAGACAAACAATGATGGAAAAATATAAGATCCAAATGAAAGCCTACCGGAAAAAACGAATGAAAAGTGATAGTACTCCTTATTTACCGCCCGAGGGCACCGTCTATGTCATTGATTCATTAGACCCAGGTAAGAAAATACCAGCTCAGGTTGTGAAAACCAAGGTAAAGAGCCAGCGGACGGTCATTGAAAGTCTCGCCTGCCCTGAATGCAAAAATGAGATGCTCTGGGATGATAACTGGGAAGCATTTATCTGTACAAAACATGGGAAAAAAGCAATCTATGAACTTGTCGTAAAATAAGGAGAAAGGTGACAGGTATAAGTATACCTTTTCATATTACGGGGTTGTGAAGAAACTATGGTGGAAGAAAAAATCGGTATCGTAGAACATTTCTTCTCACATATCAGCGTTGCCGCTATTAAAATCACAGAAGGAGAGCTGAAAATCGGGGATACGGTGCATTTCGTCGGTGCCAATACAGATTTTACCCAGCTCATTGACCGGATGGAGATCAACCGGATTCCTGTTGAGATCGCAAAAACAGGTGATGCAATCGGAATTAAGGTAACAGACAAGGTTCGGGAGCATGATATTGTCTATAAACTCCCAAAAGGTGAAACAGCATGAAAGAAATGGCTGAAGTACGAGAATTAAAAGTAGGTCGATATGTATTGATAGATGAAGAACCATGCAAGATCCAGAGTATCTCTACCTCAAAACCAGGGAAGCATGGTGAGGCTAAGGCACGGATTGATGCTGTCGGTATCTTCGATGAGCAGAAACGCAGCGTTGTGCACCCCGTGAAACACAAGGTCGGAGTCCCTATCATTGACAAGCGAAGCGCTCAGATCCTGGCGTTGATGGGTTCTGATGTTGTTCAGCTCATGGATATGGAGACCTATGAGACCTTTGAAATGCCGATACCAGAAGACCTGAAAGGCCAGCTTGAGCCAGGAAAAGAAATCCTGTACTTGCAGGCGATGGGAAAACGAAAAATCACAAGAGTGTAACATTTTCACCAGGAATAACGTAGGCATCGGTCATTATGGAGTTCCCAGATTATTTTGCAGACGCGGAATCAAGGTTAGATGATGCGTCATTTGTTCTCTTTGGAGTCCCATTTGAAAAAACATCATCCTTCCGCCATGGGGCAGACAAAGGACCCTCTGAGATACGTCAAGCAAGCTGGAATTTTGAACGATACGATCTCCGAACCGGCATGAACTTTGAGGATATCCTTGTCCATGATTACGGCAATCTTGATGTTCAGAAACTGACCTCAAAAGAGCTATTTCAGACAGTAAAAACATTCACCGCAACATTGCTAGAAAAACAGAAAATACCGATCGCTCTTGGAGGGGATCATTCCATCACCCCAGGAATTGTTTCAGCGTTCCCAAAGGACATCGCGGTCCTCTCGCTCGATGCTCATATGGATTACCGGCAGGAATACAAAAACGATATCTATAACCATGCGTGTGTAATCCGGCGAATCGCTGATCATATTCCCCTGCAGAACATCGCAGTCTTAGGCCTTCGATCCGCTGAAAAAGAAGAATATGAGATAGCCCAAAAACAAGGGCTTTTTTTCCGTGACGCGTTTACCATCAACAACATAGGTATTAAAAAAATCATACAACAAACAAAAGCCCTTCTGAAAGGAAAAAAAATCTATCTGACGTTGGACATCGATGTCGTTGACCCTGCCTACGCACCAGGGACAAGCACGCCAGAACCCTTTGGACTGACCCCGATGCAGGTGATGGAGATCATCGAGGGGTTTTCTCCACAGCTAATCGGATGTGATCTCGTAGAAGTCTGCCCACCCTACGACCAGGGACAAACCGCGATTCTCGCAGCAAAATTGATTAATACCTGTCTGAGTTTGATGTGGAAAGAACGTCAGGCTTAGGTTAATATATATCAATTTCATTCAGCACGCTCATGCAGAAGGAAAAAATCGCTCTTATCGCGCTAGTGATCATTGTCATCGGAGCACTTGCAGTTTTTGTAACAGCGGTCAATACAGATATTTTTGAAAATCTCTTTAAAGAGAAACTGACGATAGCCCAGGGTGATTGTGCTGATGTGAACTATATAGGTCGATACGCATCAAATAACACTGTTTTTGATTCATCATATACCTTCGTTGGTAACAAATCAGGTGCGACACCATTAAAGATATTTGTCAGCTACAACGCAAGCGCGACATCCCCGAAATCAGGGTATACCGCTAGCATGATTAAAGGATTCATGGATGGAATTATAGGGATGAAAGAAGGTCAAACAAAAATAATCGGACCGATTCCGCCCAAGGACGCATATGGGGCGAATAAATTTGGTGTTGGAGCGATTTTTTCGAGCCAGTATCTCGCGTTTGGGATGAACCAGACCGTAGAAGTCACGAATTACACAAGCGAGAATCTAAGCGTGAAATGGATTCAGATGGAGAATCTTGGGAATTTCACCATGCCCCAACTGGTTATCAATAATCTTCAGAGTACCAATGAAACAGAGATGGTCGTCTATCCACCTCCTTATTACATCTGGGAAAATGCCAGTGTTATAACGAATATCACGGATACGACAGTTACGGTGAGAACCACACCAACAAAAAGTTCCAATCTCTCAAAGGATATAAAAGATGTGCGATATGGGGAAAAACAAATGCTGATTTTCCCAAATGCAACCACCGCATCATGGAACGACACATCAATAACGGTTGTATGTTCACCCGTAGTTAGTCAAAATTATACCTTCCAGACCCAAGGAACCACCGGGATGGTGAATATAACGATCCATATCAATAGTATCAATGCTACCATGATCAATGTAACTATCATCAATGATCAAAGTCCAGAACCCACGTATCTCGATGTCTATAAGGTACTTACGTTTGATAGAACGTTTACTCTCCCTCGTATTTACAAAGATATCCCGTCCATGTATATTTCCTATTTCTATGGAGAGGATATTCAAAAAGCAGGGTACAGCTTAGAGCCGCTGGCTGGGGAAACATTACTCTTTGAAGTCACTGTTGAAAAGGTGTATAAAACCTCTCAAGAGACAAGCTGAAGTTTTATTTCTCGTTCCACTATCTCCAGGAACTCTTCTTCTTTTCCTTTCGGGATCGTCGCTCCAGCCGCGATATTATGACCACCACCTATGCCGTGTAACTCCTTCGCTGCACGGGTGAGAGCGACAGCAAGGTCTAATCCACGGTTGACCAGGTCTTGTGTCGCCCGGGCAGAGACTTTCACCTCGCCAGTCTCGGTATGAACAAATCCGATGAGAGGGAGCTCTTTATCAACATCCTCGGTGTTCAACAGCATATTTGTGATAATACCAATGATAGTGTCACGAATGCCATCTCCCGCATGGAAATACTGAACATACGAGCGTTTCTGGATTTTTTCCTCCCGTGCAAACTGAAGACCTTCGACGAGGTTATGCCGATGCCCACTAAGGAGGTTTAACGCTTCTTTTAACCATTTCCCACGGTCTCCCAGACAGACCTGAAGCCCGACCTCATACTGACCATAGCGTGCGGTAGAGTTCAGAAGCGTAGCGTACTCCTTTGCATCATGAAGCTCAGTGCCTTCTTCTTCGTTACAGAGGAGATATGTTTCTCCTAACACCCGTGAGACGACCTGATATCCAAAGCCTTTCGAGAGCATCATCTGAACAATCGCAGAGACAATCTTCCGTTTCTCCTCTTTCCGAAGATCAACCCATGTCCTCCAGGTATCTCTGTCCTTTAATTCTATCTGGAGCTCCTGTAAAAATCCGACAGAGGCATCTTCACGTCCACTCACACCAGGGATCAAAGGATCAGTTGCGTACTGAAGGAGTTTGGCAAGAGGCCGGGTTTCTTTGCCGAAATACCTGATATCTTTCATTGTTTGAAGCACGCCTGTCTCAATGCCATCTTTCACTATCTCTGTATTCATCCCACGAAGCTCACAGAACCGTCTGTCCTGAAGATCACCGATGGCGCCAACGATCGCCANNGACAGGATAAATCCTTGTTTTTCTGGCTAAGAGCCTTGGAGACAAGATAGGTGGCACCAGCCCCGCTCAGCTCATAAGAACCATCCTTTCCGAACAGATGAGGATTGAAATGAAAGGAGGTATCCGAGTTAGGGGGACATTCATGATGATCAGTGATGATTTTTTTTATTTCCGGATACTGGGTGCTAATCCCACTTCCCAGATCAGTGAACCAAACAAGCTCATGATTCTCATGAAGAAGCTTCTCTATCGTTACCTCATCAAGCTGTTTGATACATTCAATAGAATATTCCTTTCCGAGCCTTCGGAGGGTCTCCGAGGCGATAGCTCCCGCAGTAATCCCATCTGCATCGATATGGGTAACGATATGGATCTCTGAAGAATTACGTACCATAGTAGCTAAGTCGTTGGCTCGTTGTAGCATTCATTTCCCTCGTGTAGGACGAATAGGGAAAGAGTCTGATTAGGCTTTTGGTTTTTTAAGACATTAGTTTTTATAAAAGAACCTTGATATTTTTTCACATGCTCTAAAAACAAGAAATCTAAAATAATGGTAGATGTTACAGACTGTACCATAAAGGAGGTAATTGTCTTATGAAAAAAGAATTCAAAGAAGGAAATATCACTATCACTGTTGACTATGATAAATGTAAAGGCTCAGGTGAATGCGTCACCGCATGTCCCNNGAATGCATCGAATGCTGCGCTTGTGTCAACGCTTGTCCCTATACCGCTATTGAACATAGCTCCTGCTAATCTCTTTACACCTATTGGACCTTTTTATGGAAAAAAAACAAATAGAAATTCAATTGATAACGACCTGGCCAGCTGACGAAATCGTCCAGTTATACAAAGCAGGAGGCTGGTGGAAAGACACCTATGATACAGCAGGGATTCCTCAATTGATCACCGGGAGTTTTGCCTTTGCAGTCGCTGTCGATCCAAACACCGGAAAATCAGTAGGTATGGGTCGTGTTATATCTGATGGCGTCTCGGATGCGTATATACAAGACCTCGTGGTTCTTCCTTCGTTACGAGGCCAGAACATCGGAAAAAAAATAGCACAAAAACTGATAGATTTTTGTCTCTCAAAAGGGATTGTATGGATAGGATTGATCGCAGAACCCGGGAGCAGCGCGTTCTACACATCCCTTGGTTTTAAAACAATGGACCAGCACATCCCAATGCGGTATACAATGGAGAAATAAAGCATGTTATCCCTAGAGGATTTCAAAACAATTCATCTCGAGGATAAACCTATCTTCGACACGCATTACCAACACTATCCCCCGATGCATAGCAGTGAACTGTTCACGACGATGATTAGCTGGGCGGAGTATGTTGAATACCAATATGCGAAGATACATGACAGTATCATTATTTTAAGTAAAGATAGCAATGGAACGGTTCTCCACCCGCCGTCCGGAACATTCAATAAAGACCTGTTCACACAGGTTATGAGGCTTGCAATAAAAGAGGACAGCATCTTTGGTTTTATCAAAAAAACAGAGAAAGACCTCCTATCGAACCATTTTCCTACCTTAAAGATAGAAGAGGATAGGGATATTTTTGATTATGTGTACNNTTTCTGAAACGATGGTGTCTTTGGAAAGACTGCAGTTCTAATGAACTGCTTGAAAACGAGCGCAAGGCTATCAATTATTCGATGAAACATTTTTTTGATTTTTGCCTAAAAGGTCTTGCATTACGCATTGATGGTACGATTCAGGCTATCGCTGTGTATGAAAAAATGAATCCGGATACCGTAGTTGTTCATTTTGAGAAAGGATCCCCGGATTATGATGGGATTTACAAGGCAATCAACATGGAAACAGCCCAAAGAGTACGCCAGCTTGTTCCTTTTATCGACCGCGAGGAAGACCTAGGAATCCCAGGGTTACGACAGGCGAAACTATCCTATCAGCCGGATCATTTTATCGAAGTCTACTATGCGACAAAAGAGAGCCTCCGGACTACAATAGTTTGATCATTGTAGTCCTTAGATGATTCCTGATCTACCGTAGATATTTTTTATGGAACCTGTACCCAGGCTGTTATGATGGCTAATCCAGCGACAGTCAGGTTTGTGTAGACCCCGGTTGATGTTTTCGTTCCAAACCAATACCCGAAGAAACCAAAGATAAAACCAGCATATTCTCCAGGCGGTACTGAATCTGAAATCAACCCAGTTGTCTGGATCCCATCCGGTGCATATCCTTTATGGACACTTACAATATTAAAACCGATAATATTGATGAACGTATTTAATCCAAACACTATGGTTGACCCGTTTTCATTTTCCAATGTGAACGATATTGCACTCAGTGTGCTGAAAATGGAATTATTAAGGGGTAGATTTTTTGGTACTCTTTCTTGTAACGATCTGAAAAGTCCATTATTCGTTCTTTTGTTGAACTTCATCAGAAGAGCATCGATGTTTGTGACTTCAGAGACAAGGTGGTGTTTCTGAAAGACTGAGAGCTGAGCTGCAAATTTTCCGCTCATGGTTTTCTCAGAAACTGAGATGGCTTGAAGCTCGTGTGTGATTGCATCCCATTCTACTTTGGACATGGTGATTTCTTTTTTTATAGGGATTGCCCCGGTAACGTCAATGAAGTCTATGGTTATGGTTTCTATGTTTTTAGTCAGCGATTTAGTTTGATATCCTGCCTGAGTTGTGCTTCCGAGGGCTGGTGTTATCATTAGAATTCCAACCAGAAGCACTGTTAAAAATATTATTTTACTTTTTGTTTTCATAGGTATCGTAATTTATATTGAACGTCTTGTATTTAGATATTTTGTTAAAAAAAATTTCTCTGAAAATTCGATTATTTTTTACATTTTTATAAGGGACATGTTTGTTTATTTTTTTTAATTCGATGAAAAAGGGATAAAAAAATTTTCTTGTGTTTTTTCTTTGTGGATGAGTTTTACTTTTTCTTGAAATTGTTTGTTCTCTTAATTATTTCTGCTTTGAAATATTAGTAAAACTTTAAATTTTAGATTTAGCCTTAACTAGTTAATGTTTGTTGCGATATTTACATAATTTGTTAATGTTTTATTTTAATTAATATTTTAAGTGTTAGCAAGAGTCATTGTTTTATGCTAAATAATAACATGGGAACTGATTGATAAAGTCTATCAAAGTTTAGGTTATTAATGCTTGATAAACTCTAGCATTGATTATTTAGTGGAAAACTAATCAAAATTTATTTTTGTAATTTTTTGCGATATCAACAGCAAGCTTGACGTAGAGCTCTAGTCGTGTGTCGACACCATAATATTGAGCAGCCTCTTTAAAGGACGCGAACCGAAGAAAATACTGATAATAAATTATGAGATCCTCCTTCCTTTTTATATCAGGTGCAATACGATGACAATTACCACATAATAAAGAACAATTTTCCATGCTTGTGTTTCCACCATATACGATTGGTAGAATATGGTGAAATTCTCCTCTGAAGTCCTCATCAAAATCTATACCGCAGCGTTCACAACGGTTGTTCGCTCATTTGATTACTTTTTGTTTGATGGTTTGTGGAAATACTTTTTTCCGGTTTTTCATTGTGTTTGTTATCCTCCCTTATTATGATATTTCGAACTGTACAAGGATACCAATTGCATTTATTTCCCCCTCGTTTTAATCGAGTTGGTATTCTATTTTCATTTAAATAATTCGCAATTTCACTATAGCTTTTTTCCTCTGCTTTTAATTGTTTCATAAGAGTCAAAATAGTTTGTTCTTCAGCATTTTCAATAAGTCTGGTATTCTTTTTTCTGTTTCCAATGATATCAGAGATAATCGTATATCCATAAGGTGCCTGTCCAAACCATTCGTTTTTCATCTTTTGTTTTACACCTGCACGAATCTTTGTAGCTAACTGTCCTCTAAAAAATTCGCTAAATGCTGCTAAATTCGTAAGCATAAATCTTCCTTGTTCGCTATAGATATCAATATGTTGGAGATTGTGAATATGTAATTTTACTTCACAGGTGAGGAGATCGTCCATAAGAGTTAACATATCTTTTGTAGATCTACTAAATCTATCACTATCTACAATGCAAATACCATCGAAAAGGCCATTTTTAGCATCAACTATCATCTCTTGGAATTTTTCTCTTTTCGTATCTTTTGCACTCGCTTCATCATAATATGTTTTAACCCAGGTCCAACCCATATGAATTGCCCAAGAAGTTAAAAGTGATTTCTGTCCGTCCTGGCTGTCGCCTTTTGCTTGTTCCCCAGTGCTTACTCGAATATAGAAAGCGACCCTATATTTTGATATTTAAATCACCTCATTTATATGACAAGAACACATATATGGGATATATTACTTATATTTTATGCTTGAAAAAAGTTACCTTCGGTAGACCGATAGTAACTGATTTGAGGTCTCTTCAGCCAAAAAATCTGCTGGCTTCCCACCTTGATCCGCGATGAATCCTTGAACAGTGTTAAAGGATTGCACGGGAATGATTTGTTCGTGATCACTCTTGTTTACATATTTTTCCCAATGAAGATATCCGCAATAGATTGGATTTTTCAATATCGTAGAAACCATCTTTTTGGCCCACAACCCCTGGTTTTTCGTAGGAACTTTTGCATCGTTTAGCATTGTCACTATTTCACCCATGCTCTTGTGATCTAAATACCAGGAGTAAATATTCTTAATCACCAGTGCTTCTTTCTGGTTGACGTTTAATTTTCCGTCCATATAATCATAACCGTATGGTATGTTAAAACCTAGCACGCCACCATTTATTTTTGCTTTTTGTTCCATGCCAATGTACACGCGTTCGCCGATTTGTTCGGATTCCAATTGAGCAATCCCTTGAATGATATTCATCACAAAACGTCCTATCGCAGTTGAAGTATCAAACGATTCACTCATAGAGACAAATTCTTTTTTATTTTTATTGAGATGCTCCATCATGAACATGAAATTTTTCTGGTTCCTGTGTATTCTGTCCATCTTGATGACGAGAAGTGCATCCCATTTGTCCATCTCATCAAGCATTTTCATATAAGCTGGTCGTTTTGTTTTTCTACCGGAGTATCCATCGTCGACATATTCACCTGCAACTATCCAATCCCGTGCTTTACAATAGGATCTGAGTTTGTCGAGTTGTGCATCGAGTGAAAATCCCTCTTTTGCCTGCTCCTCAGTAGATACTCTTGTATAAATTGCTGCGCGAATCGCTTGTGCATCCATCCAACATTTGCAAGCGATTGTGAATTTAAAAAGATTTGTAATGTTAACCATGCTAAATATTCTCTATCAAAATCTTGAACATTCTTATGTATATGCTAGATAAATTCTAGCAATGTTATAAGCATTAATCTATGTGCTATGCTAACACGAAAATTTAATGTTAATCAAAATACTTAACAAGTTAATCTTATATATTTACAATATTTACAAAATAACTATTAACACTAAAACTCCCCAGAATCCGTCGGTTCATCATGTTCATTTGAAAAATCTTTCAGATCATACTCATCGGTGATTTTCCGTTTTTCACCAGTCTTTTTAATGATACGTCCGCAGACTTTACATTTCCCGGTCAATTCATCAAATGATCGCCATTCCATACACGTTGGACAAAACTCATCCTCACCAACCATCACTTTTTGAACCGTCGGTCCGACTTTCTTTGAAACCTTAGATTTTGAGGATTTAACCAATGCCTTTTTTACGATAGTTTTTTTCTTCTGTTTCATAGTATCGCACGGAAGACTGACAAGAACAGATATCAAAAAAGATTTATATTGACTTTTCTACCCACGCTGCATTCCTCTTTTTCAATAAAAGGACTATAAAAAATAAAAGGTTTATAGAGGGGAAAACAATACCTGCAGACAGCCTCACAAGGTGAGATAGGGGAAAAAAAACATGGATCTCATAGCATTCTACAATTCAGATACCTTCAAATGGGTCATTCTTCCTCTCTTGATTTTTGCAGCTCGACTCATCGACGTCAGCCTTGGGACCCTCCGAATCATCTTTGTCTCCCATGGACTCAAATACATCGCACCGCTAGTTGGGTTTGTTGAGATCAACATCTGGCTGCTTGCGATTGGGCAAATCATGCAGAACCTCAATAACCTGGCCTGCTCCCTTGCGTACGCTGGTGGATTCTCATTGGGTGCTTTTATCGGCATGCTCATTGAGGAAAAATTATCAATTGGCATGGTCATGGTTCGGATCATCTGCAAACATGACGCCTCAGAACTCATCAAATCCCTCCGAGAATCAGAATACGGAGTCACCACCCATGATGCAGAAGGGATCAATGGCCCTGTAAAGATTATCTTCGCGGTCATCCGCCGGGAAGACCTTCATGATATTCTTAATAAAATCCACAAGATCCATCCCCATGCATTTTATTCTGTGGAGGATATCAGATCCGTTGGAGAAGCGATGTTTCCCTACCACCGGCATCGACTGTTCCAATCGCATCGAAAAGGAAAATAAATTAGAAATCGAGTAATGCTCCTATTCTTTTTACTCGGAGGAATGCTTTTCTACTAGTTTCTTGAGCATCTCATCTGAGAGCTTATAGTACCCGGTCTTTTCATCAATGACAGCTGCTTCGACCATCTCTGCATTGAATTTCGGTTTGGTTATCTTTTTCATTGTCTGAAAACCGAGTTCAAGAGCTTGATGCAGAGAGATATCCGTAGTATAACTTTTCGTAAACTGGGTCATCGCGTCGTCGCTTTTTTTGCCTTCGCAGACCGCCTTGTACCCAAGATAAGCACCTGAAGGATCTGTTGAAAAGAGGTGTTTACCGGTGATATCGATACCGCCAACGAGCAGCACCACACCAAAGGGTCGAACCCCATCAAACTGGGTATACATGTGTTTATATTCGCAGAGGATAGTGACAAGCTCTTTAACGGAGATAGGCTCATCATAGCGGACTTTGTTCCACTGTGCCTCTTCCCGTGCGATCTCAACAAGATGCCGTCCATCGGCAACAAGGCCTGTCGCGACACAGGCGATATGCGTATCAATTTGATAGATCTTCTCAAGTGATCGTAAATTGACAAGTCTGCTGGTCTCGGGTTTATGCGCTAGCAGTAGCACACCATCGTTCCATTTGAAACCCATGGTGGTAGAGCCTTTCTTGACCGCTTCTCGCGCATACTCCACTTGATATAATCTTCCATCAGGAGAAAAAATCGTACTTGCTTCATCGTATTGTTGTCCTGATTGTTCCATAACCCATCTCCAAGAGAGTTTTATCAGAATACTCAGTTGAGATTATATACTTTCTTGCACTACAGTCGGTTTGATATCTGCAGGAGAAGCTTACTTTTTGGTCCTTTTTTCTCAATAAGTAGACGTCCTTCCCGTTTCCAGGGAACCGATGAATGCGCCGCATTTTTTTCCAATATAGGGTTTAACCCAAGTGATTTCGCTGCTTTCGCAATGTTTTCCAAGGAAGGCTTTTCTACCGCATATTTCTGTGAGACCTTTCGTCCTTTTAAGCGAGAAATGGACCGATCAAAATACAACGGGTATATCACGTAGGTATTATCATCTCTAGAGACCATTCAGATCACGACAGTTTTATTTCGAGAGCAATACGGCGTTAATCACACCGCTTTGTCCAGGCCGAGAGGTGATTTTCGCTTTACCGATTTTGGTGTTGATGATGGCACCCTTGTTCATGATGTTTCGTCGGACATAATGGATGTTTGCTGAGTTTTCGACGACGGTGACAATCTCAGTTTTGACGGTCTTGTTGGTTTTTGGGTCGACAACATAAGCGGTATCTGCAGTAAGAGCCCGAGATTTTATATTATTCCCTCGAGTTCTAAACGGTTTACGTTTCATGGCGCCGATCGTAGTCAGGTGACTTTCCTTACCAATTTCAAATCGTCTCTTATTCCGTGCATACCGGATACGCCGTCCAGTCATACTTCTTTTTGAGTTACCTTGCCAAACTGCCATGAGAAGTCCGTATGAAGAAGGAATATTTAAAGGATATGGACGGTTAAGGGAAAGATTACAAAAATGAAAGGATTTGGGGTTTTTAATAATTCTCCGCGTTTAACCTCATTAGTGTCTTAATATAACAGATTTATTATTTTTATAAAATAATCTGATTGTATATATCCATTGTCGATGTTAAATTAAATAAAAAAAATATGGATTTTTGATAGTTTGACTCTAATCGGAAATCTAATCGTCTGTTTAAGCGGTAGAGGCAGTGGTAGTCGGTTTTACATTTTCCCATATCATACCAAGAAGTAAGATTACGGCAACGAGCATGGGATGGAATCTCCATTTGAATACAGAGAGGTCAGGGCTTGTTGCGCTGTTTCCTGCTTCATCGACTGCTTTGACGGTGATGGTATGCTTTCCAGAAATTACCTCTCTCCAGTCGTATGAATATGGTGCTGTATCGTCTATGCTTTTTGATACGCCGTCGACGAGGAACTCTACGTGGTCTATCCCTGATTCATTGTCAGATGCATTTACTTCGATTGTTATCATCTGGACAATAACTGGCATCGGTATCATTCCAAAGGCGATGATAAGCTTGTTAAAGATGTAAAAACCGTTGTTTCCTGGTTTTACTATTTTGACAACAGGCGGTGTTGTATCATCCCCGTTATATGTGAAATAGGCTGTCACTGTTTTATTCGCGTTCATCGTGATATTTTGAGGATTTTCGTTACCAGTGAGATCTCCGCCCCATGAGCTGAAAACCCAGTCTGCATCTGGTATTGCAGTAAGTTCAACGACGCTGTTATACGGATATGTTGTTTGTGCCGGATCTTTAATGACAGTTCCTTGACCATCGATGATAACTGAAAGTTTGTATTCAATTTTTACGAAATGTGCAGTCACAGATTTATCACTAGTCATCGTCACAATCACCACAGGATTTGTCCCAGAAGCATCACCACTCCAATGATCAAAACCATACCCAGGATTCGCAGAAGCAGTCAACGTCACCACAGTCCCATAATAATACGGAGCACCCGGAACCACACCAACAGACCCACCATCAACAGGATCAACACTCACCGACAACGTGTAGATGCATTGGGTAAATGTTGCTGTTACTGCTTTGTTACCGGCCATAGCAATCGTGGTTGGATTAGTAGTTCCAGAGAGATCCCCACTCCATTGGCTGAAAGACCAGCCAGGATCGGGTGTTGCAGTAAGGTCAACGAGTTCCCCATAGGTATAGACGGTTTCATCAGGATCTGTATCTACAATTCCTTCTCCATTGATTGCAATTGAAAGCGTATAAGTAGGTACAGTCAACTCGAATATGGTACGTTGAACCGTGGTACCAGCATCTGCAATGACCGCGATAATTTCACCACCACCAGGAACGTAGCTTCCACCATATGCTATTGCATCATTTACCATGGTCCATCCATTGGTATTGAGCCCCTGATTCCCAAAGTTTAGAATGTAGAGAATCGCATATTCTACCTGATGCCAATCAGTACCAACTTTATGGTTTAAAATGTAATTCACTTTGCTCCAATTCTGATGATAGAGATGCGGGGGGAGTGATGCATAATAACTTGAGTAAAGAGTTACTTGATAGGGGGTATTCAAATTAATTGTATGAGCACTATCGCTGCACCAACCTGAATAATTTCCATTTGAGACTTCGTAGCCGGCTGGGACGTTGAATAGCTGTGTACGGAAATAACTTGTCGTTGAACTAAACACCTTCATCGTCAATTGACCCGGTGGAAGATGTATATTTGGTGGATCAATATCTAAAGGTAAGGGATTATTTTGCGGTGATGTCTTGACAATGTTTTCTTCGTATTTATTTAAAAGATTTGTTATCGTTTCTTGAACGGCATTCTGACCGATTGTAATCTGTGGCGTTTGATGTACAGCTACAGTTCCTAGCTGAGAATGGACAGTCGGTATAAAAGCTGCACAAATAAATGCTATTGTTGTTATTGAAGCTAATACTTTTTTTCTACTATTACTTCGCATGTGTTATTCCCCCTCGATATTTATAATTAGTTTAATTAATTATAGACATCTAATATTAATAGATCGTATTTAAATATTTCGTCTAAAATGATATGGAGAGAATTTTGAGTAATTAAAATATGCGAATTGTGAAGAATGATCTATTACGTCTTATGAATGATTCTTTTTCCACACGACAAGCTAAAATAGGGATGAATGAATGGTGGTTAGAAAAAAGCAGGGGTAGCCAAGCATGGTCAACGGCGCAAGATTCAGAGTCTTGTCCTNNAAATCTCGTCCCCTGCACTTTTTATCTCTTAGTTCTTATAGAAAATGAACAGTTGTTCTCTATTAGCGCTCACCTGTAACATTTTATGTATTAATTATAGAACCATTTTTTTTGAATAATAAATCTGGAAATGAGAAGTTTTATAAAGAAGGACATGGATATATAGGTAATCAATAATAAAAACATTGGGGGATAATATTATGAAGAAAAACCTAAATTATATCTTAAAGGCAGCTGTCGTCATCGCTATCGCCTTTGCAATGGTACTACCTGCATCGGCCATCAATAGCAACACAAACACAATCTCTGGAAAAAAGTATGTGAATGAATCAAATAGTATGAACCGTAATATTATTTTCCAGGACAGTTTTGAAACCTATGACGATTTCATCGTTGACAATTTTCCACCATGGACAACATTTGATGGAGACGGTGGACAAACTTGGGGTATGCAAGGATACACTTGGACAAATATATCCTATGTCGGTTCATTTATGATCTTTAATCCAACTCAAACAGAACCCCCACTTGGCTCTGGCTATGAGGCACATACTGGAGTGAAATATGCAACCTGTTGGGATACCGAGACATCCATGGCCCCAAATGATGATTGGTTGTTCACTCCCTTACTGAGTGCAGATACTTTTGATGAAATGAGTTTATGGGCTCGATCATTAAACAGCCAATATGGTCTTGAGGATTTCGAAATCGGAGTGTCAACAACCAATACAGACCCAGGTAGTTTTGCAATCCTGCAAATAAACGAAAATGCGCCCATCACCTGGACACAGTACACCCTTGACATCTCATCGTATACAGGACAATCGATCTACATCGGCATTCATGTCTACTCAAATGACATCTTTGCCTTCTTCATGGATGATTTCCAGGTCACTGGCACTGGTGGTAGTGTTGATAACACACCCCCGATCACTACAATTACGTTGGCTGGAACCCTTGAAGGCGGTGTTTATACCAGTGATGTCACGGTAACATTAGCTGCCATCGATGGCCAATCTGGTGTCAATTACACGATGTATAAACTTGACAGCGCAGATTGGAACATTTACACAACCCCATTTGTTGTGACAGAAGATGGAACCCATACGGTTCTGTTTTACTCAGTTGATAACGCCGGAAACCAAGAGACTGAGAAATCCAGCACGTTCATTATTGAGCACCCGATCGCTGTTGAAATCACGATTAAAGGCGGATTTGGTGTTTCTGCAGTCATTAAGAACACGGGAACCACTGATCTGACCAATATCGACTGGACGATCGCTCTGGATGGAAAACTGATCTTTGTCGGAAAAGCCAACTCAGGGACCATCGCAGCACTCGCAGCGGGAGACTCAGTCACCGTCAAAGACTTCGTCATCGGCTTTGGTAAAACCGGTATCGCGGTCACCGCGGGAACTGCCTCAGCAAGCGCATCAGGGACAGCCTTGTTGTTCTTCGTTATCGGAGTCGCATAGACTCCCCCTCTTTTTCTTTTTTTTATCTTAAGAGACAAGAAAACATTTCTACTTGTATTTAATATTTAAGAAGAGCAGATGTGTGAGTGCGTTTTTTTTTCTGGATTATTTAATTTGACCATCCTGGTGTTATCTGAGCAGCAATTTGTATTTTCGTAAGATCCAGAATTACGTTTGTCATAGCAGGATAAATAAAGGTGACTGTCACTTGATTCGATGTTTTTGTTATAGTATAATCAGTGTTTTTTACAAGATTAGCATCGGATAATGTTGAATTTAAAAAATTGAACCAAATTGGCGAAAATGGAGTTATTAACACTAATTTTTCTACCAAGGTAATAGTCGTGCTCGTTGATGTGATATATTGTGTGCGTACAGGGTAGGTTCCGTAGCCGCTGATAGATGTTTTTTCGTCATTGGGAACGAGATCAATACAGATTAATGAGAGGTTCGCTATGCGTGTTGAGGCATTATAACGAACTGAAAATTCTGGTTTAATAATAAAGACCGCCCCTTCTGTTTGATTGAGGACTATTCCTCCAATCTCATAGTTATAGATCTGGTTGAGGAAGTAAGCATTTTGCGATGAATAGCGAAGAATTCCATAATTGTCTTCAAAGGTATCTCCTACGGTTCGAACGATTCTATAAGCCCAGCCACCTGATATTAAAGCGAGGCGGCCGAACGCTTTATTTGACATAAAAAAACCAAGTTCTCGACTACCCAAGGTGATAGAGGAGGCCACTGGAACATCTTCTTTCAGAGCGATTTGAGTATCAATCGTGAATTTTAAATTTGAAAACTGGTCTGCCACAACACCCATGTGTTCCGCCTCACGGGACTCCATCCATTTAGGAATATAGATGGTTTGAATGATTGAAATCACTGCAAGAACTAATCCGACAATCATGACTGCGACAACGATACCAGCTACTGCCTCATCCTTCTTTCTGATACTTTTTATTATTTTTCGCATAGGTTTCACTCTATCAATTTTATTTTTCTTATGATGGACGATTATAATTGTAATTTTGTGTTATTTTTGCTTGTGAAAGTATCGCTGCATACAGAGAGAATTCATCACAATAACTGTTATATGGTCCGAAATAGAGCTTATTTGCTGTGACTTTTATTGGTTTTGTACCAAGCGGTCGCGAACTCATAAGGTTGGCATTCAGATAAAGGTTCATAGTCGTTCTATCATAGGTACTTACAATGTAATTCCAGTTGTTAGTAAGGTTGGCTGACAGTGTATATTGGTTATTATTTGAATCGGTGAATGTGACGAACACCTTTGTTCTATTTGCTTTGACCGTGTAGGAACCTTGTTTTGAAAAAATCGTTTGGTTTGTTCCACTGAGTGGGATTCGAACGACGCATTGGTATAAATCATTGTTTTTCCCACCATACATAGCGATATAGCTATCGTTAATGAAAGGTGTTATTTTCATATCATAGCTGGTTATCCGGGGGCTTGTTGAAATCTGTATCGCGCCATCGACAGCATCGATGATGTCACCATTTTCACCGATCCGCAATGTTGTGATGTAACTATTGTAGATATAATTATTCCAAGGATCAGGAAGGTCTTTTGAGATGATGGCATAGACTCGATTGCCGACATGAAATATTTCTGGTTGATGAGACATGTAATTTTCAGTGTAGTATCTTCTGATAAATTCTAGGTAGTCAATCCAAGATTTTGTGATAATGCCATTATCTGCTATTTTTAAGGTGGTAACGTATGCATAGTACCAATTACCACCATTATTATAAGAATAGGCAAAAGCAAAGATGTTGTTATCCACCTTTACGATAGAAGGATGATAGCAGTTAGGTGTAAATTGCCAGAGATCGATGATGCTTTTTTTTATAGTTCCATTGTTCCCATAGATTTTTAGGGTCGCTAACCGACCATAGGTACTAAACGTAAGAGAGTCACGATATAGAATTGCATAGATATCACCACTGATAGAAACCATGGAGGGCTCTCGGCAACGTAACGCTTCAAAAACATATGAATCTTGGATGCCAAAGATATTCCCGTTGTCATCAATCTTTATGGTTTCTATCTTTCCTTGGGACGTACTATAGAGCTGATACACAAGTGCATAGAAGCCGTTTGTTTTGTTTATAGGGGTAAACAAGAAGGGTGTGTTCATGACGTTATTATCAAAAGTATATTGTTCAATAAGGGAGATTTTTCCCGTCGCATTGACTCGTAAGGTGACGATCTTGCCGTGATGAAACGAAGGAAAGGTCATATAATGACAATAGGCTATCGCATACACGTCATTTTTAATTGGGATGATTGTTGGTGCATAGGATGCATTAAAAGTACCGTTCGATGAGGTATATCCTAGCTCGACGATGAACGAATCAGTAAAAGCTTGTGCGATGGTTTTTGTCATCGTGTTTGCTCTTATCGTTCTTATTATGAGTTGCGCATCGATTCCTCTGTACACATCCACGACATATTGACCATCTGAGGTAAGAACCTCATCTTCCGTATAGCATTTCAGACCTCCGATTTCGCCCATATCAAGGATAGGATTACTATGGAAATGTCCATCGTTTCCGGTAACTATGGTTTTAATAATCCCATCGTTAGATTCGCTACGATAGACAATTCCGTAATATCCATTCGTGAGAACTTGTTTAATCGGGATGATATATGAAGCGGAACACATGAATGGTTCGAAGATGCAATCTTTTTTTGATAATGCTACAATAATTCCGTTATCCTGAATCATAATCGTGACTATTTTTCCCCAGAGATTCGCAGTACCGGAATCGACACTGAAAGAGATACCGTAAAAGTCATTAACTCCATATAAAGGAAGAATATGCGGAGAACGAACAGTCATATTTGCTATAAAATCAACTGAGAATTGATCAATAGCGCCCGCTAGTGGAGGAACTGTTCGACTCAGTGTGACAGAACCATTCGGAAGTATCTCAATAGTTTTTAAATAGCATGATTGTCTTAAGACTGGACCTGCGTAGACGATAGCATAAACATCATCGTGGATATTGATGATCTCTGGATTGCCGCCATCATCATCATCATACCATACTTGATATGATATCTCTGATAATGTTCCTGCATTAGTAATTTTTACGGTCCGTAATCCACCATCATCCCCTATACAATTATAGACGATGACATAATTATCTACACTATCAACAATTTTGATGATTTCCGGTTCAATCATGATATCCCCAAACAGTAATTTTTTATTTACCGGAGAAATTACTCCAACAAGGGAGATATCCAAGGAGATCAATACCCCGGTATTAGCAGCAGTGATCGAATAAACAATGGAATACGTGTCAATATCTATTTTTATAATATCTGGGCTTGCTGAAATGTTCACATCAAGAACACACGTGTTAATGGCTATTTTATTGATACTGCCATCATTAAAAATTTTCACGGTTTTTATATATAATTGGTTTCCGGAACTTGGTCTGGTGTACACAATAGCATATATTCCATTAATTCCATTTACTTGAATAATTTTTGGATTTTTGCAGGATGAGTCAAAATTATAAAGATCAAGAATACATGAAGATGTCGATATATTTTCATAAATATCTCCTGTGTTACTTATATTGATAGTACTGAGGAAACCATATGAATTTTCATTTGTTGAAACCAGAGCAAAAATGTTTCCATTGACATTCAGAAGACAAGGATCATTACATCCTAAGGTATAGTTCCCGAATTGTGATAACGATGATTGGAGAGGGACTCCAACGAGTGCATCGCTGTGTCCTGAGCGGTTTATCCATGCTTCAAGGGTGCATTCATTGGTGACGCTTAAGGTATTTGAATTCGCTACTTCAACCGAATCATCAATCCCATCCATATAGACACATTTTGTTGAATGATTCAATTGTGTATTTACTCTTTGAGGCCCTCGGAGTTCATTTGGTTGCAGAATCCCGTCATTCGGTGGATACTGCCCAGATGAATCAAAAACTTTTAATCCCGATAGTTCATCGAAATGCCAAATTCCCATTGCATCGATTTGTGTCGTAAAAAGTTTTATTCCTCCAGATTCATTGATAGTAGAATTTCCCAAACTGTATTGAATCCAGGCTTCACAGAGATAATTTTTATTTGATGTAAGATTATAGAGAGTGAATGTTTTATATCCTGAGAGAGGTGCTATGGTGATATTGAAAAATGACGTGCGAGTCCAAAGAAGATCATCAGATCGTTTCCATTGAAACCAGAGTTTTCCAGGGAGAAAATTCACCTTTACAAAATTGTAATATAATTTTAATGTCGCACTGTGCGGCCAAACATCATAAGGATTTAATGTCTGAGCATAGGGAAAATCTCCTTTCGCACCTTCCTGCACCAGACCAGCCATGATCATAGAGTTTGTGTCGGGATTGATTATTTTAATCTGGATTTCTAAGCCAAATAAACTAGGGATAGCAGGGGGCGTAAATATTATCTGTTCACCGATACTCCACTTTCCATCGCCATTCGTATCAACAATACAATCTGCTGCAGTGACAAAAAAATCTGTTCCACCAACCGTAATAATGAGTTTTGTATTCAGTGATAAAGGAACACCTCCGTTGTTTTGTAAAAACACTTCTTTTTCATTTGCTGAGGCAACAAGTTGTGCAGATGAACCTTGTAAAGATGATGATGGGCTTGTTGCGTTGTTTAACACGAGCAAATAGACGACGCATAAAAGCGCCAAACTAATCGATAAAAGTAATATCGTTGCTATAATTTCTGATACTGCTGTATTGTCTCGTTTTATTGAATGATGATCTCCTTTGAAAAAAGGATGTGATAAATTTTTTTTATGTATACTCATGAGATCTACCTTTCTTTTACTCATATCAATCAATATTTTGTATAATGATCAAATATTTCATCATCTCTTAGATGCATTTTATAAATAGCAAATTCATCATAAATACCGCTGAAGCCCCCAAATATAATAGGGTTAGCAGAGCTTATTATATTTTCATTACATAGTAAAGACTGGTTTGTCAGATTATTAAAGAATTTAATTCTTGTATGGTCATAGGTCAGCACAAGATAGTTCCACCCGGGATGAATAGGTTGTGTCAGTGTTTTATCTCCACTTGTCGTCCGTAATGTTGCTTTGAAAATCGTTTGATTTCCTTGTATTGCATAGGAGCCTGCTTTTGAGATGATATTTTTTAAGATTGCACTTGTATCGGTGATGGTGATTTTAACGGTCTCAATGTACCCATCATCATAATCTCCCTGATAACAGACTCCGATAATGTCATTAGTGATATTCGTATAAGATGGTAAAAGATTCGTAGCGGCCTTCAAGGCTATTTGAAAATCAAAAATAACGTTACTGACAGTCCGATAAATCGATCCGTTTTTCGAAATGCAGAACGTGCCGATGTATCCCCTCGCGGTTGCTCCAGATGGAATAGTATAAATCAACGCATATACATCTTTGTAGATGTGGTCAAGATACTGACAATGTGCGATATCGTAATTGGTGTTAACGGTTGAATAGGTAATTTTATCTAATTTTCTTATAACCGCCCCATTAGTTGAAATACTCACTGTGAGAAGGTTCCCAGATATTTGATAGGGGTTCACCCATACTGATTTTGAGTATGCTAATGCATATGTCGTATTTGCAATGTGGATTAGATCAGGCCTGCTGCAACCATAGGCGTCAAAGGTAAAGGTGGCAAACGGATTTTGATTGATAGTCCCTGTATCATTAATTTGTATTGTCATGATGACTCCTGAACCTCGATGATTTCCAGGGATAAAATAATCAAAACCATATACTAGAGCATAGAGATGGTTGCTTCCCTCAATAGGTAAAAGATCTGAATATTCGTCATACCCATAGACGGATGAGAAATAGGTACTCGTTGTGAATGTATCGAGAAGTGTGATGCTCCCGTTTGGTAAAATTTTTATTGTACTGATAAAATCACTTTTACTCGCATAGTTTGTTGAATGATAGGAGACTGCAAAAACATCATCTTTTATTCGTATGACATTTGGAGAACCAAAATTTGAATACCCTGCTTTTGTGATATTATATGTGCGCAGAACATAGTCTTGTATAGATCCGTTGGCAACTATTTCAACTGTTTTTATTGTAATTCCGGGAGTGCCATAATTATCAAAAACGATCAAATAGATATTATTAATAGCGTAAACAATTTTTATGGAGGAACCTGGGGTCACCTCAGGCATTGGGATATCCAAGGTGTCGATGAAACTGTTATTTATTTTTCCAACATTAGAAATACGAACCGTGTGTAGTGACATGCTTCCATACATGACTTTTCGGCTTACTACAGCATAGATATCATTAGAAACATGTACGATGTCAGGTGCGTAGAAATTTACCGGGCCTAAGAGAACCGAATCATATATTTGTTTGAAGATAGATCCATTGTCAGCAATTTTAATGGTTAATAAAACCCCATTGTTTGTATCATAGTTGATACTTTTAGGGTAAACAATTGCATAGGTTTTTATAACCGGATCTATCGTTGGATTTACTCTGATAATCTTGGGAGAAGAAATTGTATATGATGATGCCGGTTGAAACGCATATTTCCATACTGGATCATTTGTATGATTGGTTATTATTCCTAGATTTGATATTTCGAATGTCTTTACTTCAGCACGTGTACTAATGCGATACGTGACAGCAAATATAGTATCGTCTATTTGAATAATCTCAGGATTAGAAAATGAAGTCCAATCTGCAGGTGGTAACATTGTTGCATAACGAACCGTATCTTCAAGGGTTCCTGTACCAGATAATACTAACGTTATAATAGCTCCACCACGTATGATAGTACCTGCTTTGTCACCATAAAAAACAGCATATATTTTATCATACACTTTTATTATCCGTATAGGAAGATCAGAAATATTATTATTATCGAATTTATAAATAGTATTATCCGGGAAGACATTCCAGCCATTCTTGATTTGGACAGATTTTAAAGAGCCATCAGTATCGGAATCTCGAAACACTATGGAATAGTAATCATTTTTCACATGAATAATTTTGAGATACTGCATGATTCCAGCTGGAGAATTTGAACTACCATAATCATAATAGGATTTTAGTGTTATTACTCCAGCAGAAGTTATTTTTACAGTTTGCAAACGTCCAACATAACGATTCGCAGCCAAATAATTTTGATACGATGAGTATACGACTGCATAGTAATCTCCTTCAGTAAAGATAATGTCAGGATAATAACAATTGATTAAATCGATAGCAACTTTTCCCGGGGTTGCTTTGGTTATTTTTCCTGTTGATAATATCTGGATGGTTGCGATATATAAATTCCCACTTTGTCCTCTGTATACTACAGCATAGATATCACTACTTGATGCAACCTTGATTATTCGTGGAGTTTCACATCGTACTGTTTCAAATTGATAAATATCACAAACACTAGTAGTCGCATTTTCAGTAATGTTTCCAGTATCAGAGACTTCAACAGTGGTAACAAAACCACCCAACGCTGAATTTCTTGAGACAATCGCGTATCTGTTATTCGTAATATTGATAATATCTTCCTCGTAACACCCATATGTTTGCGTTCCATACATCGTACTGTTTATTCGTTGAAGATTTGTTCCCTTCCATTCGTTCTTGAATTCTGGTTTTACCCATCCTTCTATTGCAATCTCATTAGTAGGCGAAAGGCTTGCTGCGTGATTTACGACGACATAATCATTATAACCATCGAAACGTAATGATCTATTGTTCACAACATTATCAGATTGATTAAGCCTCTGAGCCGCCTGGGTGACATCCGCGGGAAATAAAGTTCCATTATTTCCACTATTTGATGAATCAATGGCTATCAAACCTGAACTTTCATCAAAATGCCACATTCCACTCGAATAACTTTGTGTCCGAAAACTTTTGATTGTTCCAGATGAATTAATCTTCAGAGTTGCATTTGTAGACGAATTATATTGAACCCAGGCTTGATAGAAATACTCTGTATTTTCATGTAAACCAACCAGATTGAAATTATATGATCCATTGCTATTAAACACCTGTACCCAGCCAGTTGAATTCCAAGGAGCGCTATTATTCGCGATGTATACAGAAGCCGAGATATATTTAAAACATATTTTTCTTGTACCAATATAGTATCGAAAGTCATACTGCATATAGATTTTTGCTGTATTCGTCGAAATAGAATCTGCATGTAAGGTAACAGCAATAGGATTCACAGCTTGAGATCCTTCCTGGATAACTCCTCGCATCACGACAGTGTTACTTGCAGTATCTCTAATAATAGCATTTATGAGCATTATTGGGAGATTGGGGTCATTATTTACAATGACAATTTTTTCACCAATATTCCATTCTCCATCCGCTTTCGCTGCTGAATCAAGGATATCGCCAACCGTCATAATCATTGGTGTTTCTGCAAACATCACCGTGATTTTTGTATCAAGTGGTAACGGACGTCCACCGTAATGTTCAAAAACAACAGTATTTCCTTCCACTCTTCCAACGATGTTTGTTGAAGGGGTTGGATCTGAGAAGAAGATGGAGGGCATCGTAAATGTCACAATTGCTAAAAGAGCGAAAAGTGATACAGCAATAGTGACAAGTAATAGAGTTCCTACCACTTCAGAAGCTGCTCTGTTTTTCCATTGATTTTTTCTCCAGAATAAATTATTACTTTTTTTTATTTTTTCTTTAGCGCTGAACATTTTATCACATTTTTAAATAGGTCTATTTTTCATTATCTCCTTGTATTGAAGATTATATCATGGTGGAACATAGACACCTCTGAATATTTTTATTTCATCTATTGAACCATATAAACCCCCTCCAAAGGTGATATGATCTGTGTTTGTTCGTAGTGATCCTGTGCATGGTGTGCTCCCACCGGTTTGGATGACGTCGTTGACATACAGTTTTAAAAAACCGCCGCCATAGGTTAAGTCAATTTTTGTCCAACTATCAAAGGCAACAGTCCCTGAAAGAGTATAGGTCGTATTTCCTATCGTCATCAAGGCTGTCAGTAAATTATAATTCACCATTAGTGCAAAGGCATCCCCTTTTTTGATTATGGATTTTTCTTGGCCAATTAAATCGATTTTTTCCATAGTTAGGAAACCTCTCTCAGTTGAATTGATTGACCCGTAGATGATAATTAACCGATCGGCATGGGTTAAAAGATTCAGAGCACTGGACCCACCTAGCGCAGAACGGCCTTTGAATTCGTAGATAAACAATGCTGAGTCTGAGATGTCGCCGGTATTTGTTATTGAGACCGTCGTGAGAAACCCGCGTTTCCAATTACTATTATTACCACCCGTGAAAGATACGGCATAGAGTTCGCCTCCGATATGCAATACATCTGTTTCAAAATTATAATCGATGGGCGAAAGATAGGTGTAGAATGGAAGAATGTCAATAGAGTCATTTACTACATGACCGGCGGAATCGATACTTAATGTTTTTATGTATCCGGTTTTTAGTTGATCATTCGAATCAGCTCCGTAAGAGATCGCAAAAATATCATTTGCGACATGAATCATCGTTGGCTCTAAACCAGTTTCCGGTAATCCAAATTGAACGGTATCTTCTAAGGGTTCAACGATAGATCCGTCATTCAAGATATGAACTGTAATAACATATCCATTCCCCGCGGTAATCCCAAACCCGTTATAGGTAACCGTATACATATCACCAGTGATATGGACTATCGAGGGCTCAGAACAACTTGATGAAAGTGGAAACTTCAGTGTATCAATGAGAGCCGGCCCAATGCCGCCTAGACTATCTATCGATAGAGTAACTAAGTATCCCGTTGGAAACGTTTCAAAGGATGTTCCTCCAATAGCTACTGCATAAATTCCAGCCCCTACATCCATAAAATTCGGCTCTCGTCCATAGTACGCTGGAAAATCGAATGTATCGATAATCTCACCAATCGTGCCATTCCCATAAATCGACAGGGTGACAATATGGTTTTTTGCCTCAGTCTGGTCATCAGAGGCTCCATATGCTATCGCATAGATGTTATTTTGAATGTTAATGATAGTGGGTTCATAAAAATGTGTAACAGGTATGACTTTGGTATCAATCGTACCAAGAAAAACACCGTCATCATTCATTTGAAAGGTCGTCACAGATGTCGATGAATTATCACGATACGCAATCGCGTACATCTTACCGGTCATATGTATTAAATCAGGTTCAAAACAGGAATTTCCTAGGATATCAGTAATATTCTTTGTGGATAATTCTGACACATTACCCGGAAACTGTGCCCCTATCTTTGATACATTTAACCACGTTTCAATAGTTATCTCATTGGTTAAATTAAATTTCGGATGATGCGGTACATCCACGTAATTGGTTTTTCCTGTGAAATTTAATGATCCGTTAATTCTCCCCCCAGGTATAAAAGTTGCATCATGGACGGTTCCATCACAGGTTGGATTAATTGAATCCTGCGCGGTAGGCGACCCGAACGCCTCATCCAAATGCCACAGACCTCGTGTGACTTGATAGGTATAAAACGATAAGGGACCATCAAACAATGTTCCATTGCTACAATTCATCCAAGACCAGCATTCATATTGGGTACCACTAAGCAGTCCGTTCAATTGAAAACCGTACCAGCCATCAAGAGATAGTGGTTTGACTGAAGGAGAGGAGATATACGGTCCTCCAAAAAGACCATAGGTGAAATTCACAAAACCTGACGTAAAAAAACTCTGGTTAAAAAAATTATAGTACATCTTGAGGATCGCAGAAGTTTCTGATACATCATCCGGTGGTAACACGGATATATATGGAGAAAACACACTTGTACCATCTTGTAAAATTTTATCGAATATTATGGAATTCTTATCGACATCGATTATGACACAGGATACTTGTTTTCCCTGTAGATTCCCGGCAGGATAGATAACCCGTTCACCGACAGTCCAAAGACCATCGCCATTTTGATCTAACCAATAATTGAAATCATTCACACGAAAGGTATCTGCTGTTCCATCGATTGTGATAGTTATTTTTGTTTTTGTTTCTAAAGGAATCCCACCTTGGTGTTCAATAAGAACATCCGTATTATGAATAGATCCAACCAAAAGGACCTGGGGCGTCTCAACGTCTGAAAAATTTGACCAAGGACTCAGAATGATAATGGAGACCGCAGAAAAGGTACTCACGGCTATAACGATAAGGATTAATGTACCAACTATCTCAGATACTGCATGTTCTTTTTTTAAAAATGAGGATTCATTTATAGTTTTTTTCATCTAAACCCCTAAGAGTAGTTTAAACATTAGCCATGTCGTAAAGATCATGATAAAAATATGTTTAACTGATGAGGTATATCGACCATCTTCAAAGACGCCTGCTACCAATGCTGATCCAAATGCCTGTACTAGACATGCAACATAAAAAGTAACAGAAATCTCTTCTTGGGATGCAAGACTTCCCCCGCCCATCACACCCGCCATACCCTGCGAACCTTCACCACCGACCATAGCAGGAATAAAACTTGTACACAATATCAGCACAATTGCTAAGAACACGAACATACCCACATAAATGACAACCACATACGAGGCCATATTGGTTCTTCGTTCAGCCTCCAGCATTTTAATCTCTCGAGCATCCTTTGCAGCGACATCAAGGACATCAGCAACATTTCCACCACTGTTGCTTGCCTCAATAATGAGAGTAATAGTACGTCGGATGGATTTTGTGTTTACACGCTGCGCAAAAGATTCTAATGCATCAGCTACACTACCACCCCACGAAATCTGCTGTGAAATTTTTCTAATTTCTGGTGTCAGGATGCCGTACTCTCCTTTTGAAGCAAAAAGTATCGCTTTTGTAAACGTCATCCCAGCTCTACGAGATTCAGCGAGATCTCGCACAAAATCAGGAAAAATCCCATCAATCTTTTGGATTTTTCGAACTTGCATCGATTCGTAAAAACCTAATATACCTGTTCCGGAGAGCAGCGCAAGGACAAAATAATCGATAACACCTCCGAATCCAGTGAAAACACCAAGCATTGCAAGAATACCAAGGAGGATAAAAACAGTAATCAATACACCAGAGACAATATAGATGACAAGTCTTGTTACATTTTTCGTAAGCATAAGATTTCTTAGGTAACTTGTATTATGTGTTTCTTTACTTTTTTTCATGATCATGACCCCTGGCACATTCCTCGAATAACCACCGCAAATCCAATGTGAATAAGAGGCACTATGATTAAGATCAATATGTAAAGGAACACAGCATTCCAATCTCCAGTGATGATCATCATCAGAGGAATAACAATAAGCAGGAGCAGTACACCAGCAACTGCAGCGGTCACATAGCTCTCCGCCATAATACCAAGTGTCTCAAGGAGTTGTTTCTGTTGGTTCCGATTTTCCCATAAGTATTGGTCTGCCTTATGCATAAAATAGGTCTTTAAAGAACCACCTGAGGTGACTGTGACTACCATCCCTTGGAGGAATTCCTTGAATCGTTGAGATGGAGTACGAGCGATATTTTTTTTAATCGCACTGAGAATATCAAATCCAAGGAGACCAACATCACGGTATATCCACGCGGATTCTTCCTTGACCTCGCCATAGATATCTTGTTTTGAGAGGCTTTTAAAAATCTCGGTTGGTGTAACACCTGCAGAAGCCATCGCAGAGATGAAGTTGATCGCATAGGCAAGATTCACATCAATCTTCTTCTTACGTTTCTTTGCTCTGCTTTTTGGCATAGAGAGTAACATCGCATAGATAATGACAGCGATAAATCCAGGCATAAACAGGAAAAAAATAACCAATCCAGAGTCCAATACCACACCTAAAAGAGGTAGAAGAATAAATAAGAATACCACAATAAAAATTAATGAACACAGAAAACCAATAATGGTGCTCAGAAATACATAGGACAGATAGGCACCAGCACGGATCTCCATATGCGCAGATTGCAGTCCGTCTTGGAGGTGTTGATTCGCCCTTCGTTCTCCAAATCGACCTAACCATTTATAACTCATTCGTTGATATTTTGTCAGTGTCATCGGCATCCCTCCGATTTCTTCCTAATATTTTTTTCCTATTCTTTTTTATTTATAGTAATATCAGATGGCGTTTCTAATGACGCGCCATCTTGTTTTTTCACGATAGAATTTTTTACAGTGATTTCCTGTTCTTTTTGTTTTGTTTGATTTGCTTTTCTTACTTTTTCCATTACATCATCCGGGGTATCAATATACGATGAAACAATCCGAGCGACATCTTTGAAGGCTCGAATGTTGTTATCCTTCATCCATTCAAGGATCTCAACGCGTCGACTCAGTTCATCTAACATTTCTTCTTTGCTCTGCCCATGTTGACTTCTAATTCGTTCCATTATGTAGCTCTTCCCAGAAAAAAAGAATTGATCCTGGACGGGGTCCCATCGGAATACTTCGTTGGTCAATATTTCTTTTGTCATCGGATCGATATCGACAATTTCTACTATTTGTTTCACTCGTCGAACTCTTTTTTCACCTAGTTCTGCTTGAACCTGGATAGTGACAATATCTAAGGACTGAAGCATCACTCGAGGTATTTCAATCGGTTTTCCTTCTAATCGATGGATGAGGGATGAAGCGGAATCAGCATGAAAGGTTGAATAAGTCGTATGTCCGGTTGCCATCGCCTGGAACAGTACATATGCTTCTTTGCCTCGAATTTCTCCGACAAGGATATACTCAGGCCTCTGTCTGAGAGCAGCCTTCATCAGATCATAGAGATCAATTTCACCAGCGAGTTTATCGTTGATTACTTCGCCAAACCCAGAACGGACCACACCAGGAATCCAGTTCGGGTGCGGTAAGTTGATTTCTCGTGTCTCCTCAATAGATACTATCTTTGATTCACGAGGGATAAACAAACAAATCGCATTCAGGGTGGATGTTTTTCCTGCAGCGGTCCCTCCCGCTATAAGAGCATTAATACCGTTTTCGACGGCAAGCCATAGGTACGCGGCCATTTCAGAGGAAATGGTTTTAAAGGCAATTAAATCAGTTGCAGTAATTGGATCAGCCTTAAATCTTCGGATAGTAAATGTTGATCCTTTTGCGGTCACCGCTTTGCTTAACGTCATCTGAATACGAGAGCCATCTGGCATGGTTGCATCAAGCATGGGCTCTGCAATTGAGATGTGCTTGCCGCATTTCTGCGCAAGCATTACCACAAATTTAGACAATACATCTTCATCAGAAAATTGAATGTTACTTTTCACAGAGCCATATTTTCTATGAAATAAAAAAAGAGGTTGACCAGATCCATCGCAAGAAATATCTTCGATTTGTGGATCACGCATCAGAGGATCTATCGGTCCATACCAGACGAAATCCCTTTTTATATAATACAGGATTTTATTTTTCAGAACCTCATCGACCATCAAATTATAATCCTTAATAATATAACCGATGCGCTCTGATAGAAACATTTCTACTTTTTGAGTATCAAGTTCNNCATCATTCAGTTGTGGTTCCATTACTTTATAATATTTATCAAGAGATTTTGTGTCTTTCAATATTTTTACAAAGGCAAAGGGTTCAAGAATGGGATAACACTCGAGTTCAACACTGCTATTTTCATCAATGGTAACCTCATGAGCAGAAAATGTGACGATACCTTTCTTTCCACAGTTTTGACATTTCACAGTTACTTTTTGTCCGGGGTCCCCTTCACAGGAAATTTTTGAATGACACTCAGGACAAACAGCAATTTTCTTTATCATTATTCATTCCTAATTTTTTTTATGACTTCTGGTGCATTATCAATATATTGAGCGATAATCGTGGCGACTTTCTTAAACTCTCTAATGTTGTTTTTATTCATCCAATCCAACAACATCGTACGGTTTTTAATTTCACCAATCATGCCTTCCCGACTGATGTCTTTTTCTGCTCTGATACGTTCGAGAATGTAGCTTTTTCCAGAATAAACAAATTTATCTTCAATAGGATCCCAGCGGAAGACTTCATTCGTCAGTATCTCCTTTGTGGTTGGATCGATATCAATTATTTCGATGATTTGTTTACATCGTCGCGCTCTTTTGTTTTTGACTCGAGAGATGACTTGGATAATGACGATATCAAGGGTCTGAAGCATGATACGAGGGATCTCGATGGGTTTTCCCTCCAAACGATGGATAAGTGATTGTGCAGAGTCCGCATGGACTGTTGAATAAGTGGTATGCCCGGTCGCCATTGCCTGGAACAGTACGTATGCTTCTTTGCCTCGAATTTCTCCTACAAGGATGTATTCAGGTCGTTGTCTCAGCGCAGCTTTCATTAAATCGTATAAGTCGATTTCTCCGATGACTTTATTGCCAACAACTTCTCCAAAGCCAGATCGAACAACACCAGGGATCCAGTTTGGATGCGGTAGATTGATTTCTCTAGTTTCTTCAATGGAGACTATCTTTGATTCCCGGGGGATAAATAAACAAAGTGCATTGAGTGTCGAGGTTTTTCCTGCAGCTGTCCCACCCGCGATTAGTGCATTGATGCCATTTTCAACAGCAAGCCACATATAAGAGACCATTTCAGATGACATCGTATGGAATTCTATGAGATCTGTTGGGGAAAACGGATCTTCACTGAATTTCCTAATAGTGAAGGTTGACCCCTTCGTAGTTACTTCTGTGCTTAAGGTCATTTGGATACGAGACCCATCAGGCATCGTCGCATCCAACATCGGCTCTGAGATAGAGATATGTTTTCCGCATTTCTGCGCGAGTTTTACGACAAAGGCAGTCAGTTCATCTTCATCGTTGAACTGAACGTTACTTTTTAAGGACCCATATCGACGGTGGTATAAGAAGAGAAAAACACCGGAGCCATCACAAGAGATATCTTCGATGTTTGGATCCTTCATGATGATTTCGAGTTTTCCAAGGCCAATGGATTCTTTCTCAAGATAATACAATATTTTTTTCTTCGTTAAAGAATCGATATTGAGCATGTAATCTTCGATAATTAAATCAACTTTTTCACTGAGATATTTATCCTCCCCTTTTAATTCCAGATCGCTTGTTTTAAAGATGAATCCATCAAGTGTTTCTTTAATGAATTTTAACAGGTATTCCTCATCCTTTGATAACTGCATTTCTAGAAGGATATATCGTTTATCAAGTGATTCTTTTTCTCGGATGATCTCCACATATGCAAAGGGTTCCTGGATCGGATAAAAATCAATTTCTTCTATGGTGTTTTCTGAATATCCCATCCGCTGTAATGTATACTCTTTCAGCTGGTTTGCTTCCTTTAAAAATCGAAGCTGACCATCAGGTGTGATTTCATCAATTTTTATTTCTTTTTGAGCGGTGGTTTGGTCTGTGGAGCCATCCACAGATTTTACTAATAATTCTGTTTGGGATGGTTCCGTTTCAAATGACGTGGTTTCAGTTTCTTGGGTGGAAGTCGTTCTTTCCATATTGGAATCTACTGCTTGTTCTATTTTAACGGGGGTACGTTCGGAGGTTGCCTCCCGATTTATCTGTTCATCCTCATTTTTAGTTGGTGGTATTGAGTCTTGTTCAATCTCCTTATCAATTTGCACCTTTGCTTTAATTTGTTGATCTAGCCATGCTGCTTCCTCTGTTTTTAGTTGCGCGATGGATTCTTCAAAATGTGGGAGTTCCTCTTGGGTTTTTGGTGATTTTTTAATCGGAACCGGTTTTATTTTTACCGTGGTATTTTCTTTTTTCTTTTTCTTAAACCCGATATGCTTCTTTATCTTCACCGGCGCTATCTTCTTTCCCGTACTTTCTGTCTTCGCAGGATCTGTCTTTTTTTTACTATCAACATAGAAAAGTTTTGGTTTTTCGTTCTTATGAGGAAACGACCATTCCTCAGATACTTTGTTCTCTTGTTTATTTCTTGCTAGAGTATCTGTGTGTTCATTTAAAATCTGATCTACTTTATTTTCTATCTCTGTGTCGTTATCTATTTGTGAAGAATGGAGGGGGTCCTTTTTACGATTCTCTTTTTTTTCCATGGTACCCCTCCATTATCGCTCTCCTACCGATTGCATGCATCCCATCTTCCCAAATTTATTGACACGAAAATCTAGTAATTAGAGAAATAATCTCAACTCTCCTTTTCGTGCATCTCATCCGACAATTTTTGATATAGTTTGTTCGTATTTATAACTTTCTTTATATTTCTATGTTATTCATGATAAGATTTAATCTCTTGGTTTCCTGTACCAGAAGATTATTACCAGGAGACCAAGACCAAACGGAAGAACGAGTAAATAATAGATAATGTTGATTTTTCGAAGGTATACAGTGATGTCAAAACCATTTAAATAAAGGACAATAAAAGCGACAAATATCACAGGGACAAGGATACCAACAATTAATGGTACTGCTTCTCGGTTCACCCTCTCACGCTCAGAAACAGAACAGATCAACAGTATTTGTAGTTAATGGAAAAAACGCTTTTATTTGGAATATATGAGAAAAATCTATTTAAACCATCACCGGATTCCTGGGTAGACGGGATATTTGTGGTTCAGAAAAGAAAAGTAATTATCATGGGAGCTGCTGGAAGGGATTTTCATAATTTTAACGTATTCTTCCGAAACAATACCGCCTATACGGTGGTTGCCTTTACCGCGACTCAAATCCCTGATATCGCCGGAAGAAAATATCCCGCCCAACTCGCAGGGAAACAGTATCCGAAGGGCATCCCTATCTACCCTGAGGAACAGATCACTGATCTTATCAAAAAATTTGATGTTGATTGTGTTGTATTCGCATACAGCGATGTGCGTTATACATATGTCATGCAAAAATCAGCAATGGTAAATGCGGCTGGCGCCGATTTTATGTTATTAGGCCCGAAGAGCACGATGCTTTTTTCAAAAAAACCTGTCATCGCAGTCTGTGCAGTGAGAACCGGCAGTGGTAAATCACAGGTTTCAAGAAAAATCTTCCAAATTTTACAGAAGAAAGGTATAAAAGTTGCATCAATCAGGCATCCAATGCCGTACGATAAGGATCTGACAACACAGGTTTGCCAACGTTTCGCAAACTACACTGATCTGGATAGGTATAATTGCACAATTGAGGAACGAGAGGAATACGAACCATATATCGACATGAACGGAGTCGTCTATGCTGGCGTTGATTATGAAAAAATTCTTCGAACTGCAGAAAAAGAGGCTGATGTGATAATCTGGGATGGAGGGAACAATGATTTTTCCTTTATTAAACCAGATCTACTCATCACCATTGCTGACCCTCATCGCGCAGGGGACGAGCTTGCGTATTATCCGGGGGAGATGAATGTACGAAGTGCGGATGTCGTCATCATCAATAAAGTGAATACTGCTCACAAGGAAGATATTGAAACAGTTCGTACGAATGTGAAGACCGTGAATCCGACTGCACAGATAATCGATGGGGTTTCAACAGTTCAGGCGGAAGATAAAAAGATGATTACTGGGAAACGGGTTCTTGTCATTGAGGATGGCCCCACGGTCACTCATGGCGGGATGCGGTATGGGGCTGGCACTGTTGCTGCGAAGGAATATGGGGCAAAGACGATTGTGGATCCTCGACCGTTCGCGGTCGGGTCAATCATCGAGACGTTTACAAAATATCCGCATTTAACAAACATTCTGCCTGCAATGGGCTATGGAAAAAAACAGATACACGAATTAGAACAGACGATCAACGACACGAATTGTGATGTGGTCATAAGTGGTACGCCAATCGATCTTACAAGGATCTTAAAGACGAAGAAGCCTATTGTTCGCATTAGATACAGTGTTGGTGATAAAACCGCCCAAGAAATCGAGTCTCTTCTCCTTAAATTCTTAAAGAAGAAGAAATTATTGTAATTTTTTACCAAAAAGAACGAATTGGGCTAATAGCGATTCAAGTTGGATATGATCATTACTGCCTTCGACGAGTCTGAATTCGATTTCACCGGTTTTTTCCATTAATTGGACCTTCTGGTCATCTGGGATTGTTAAATCAAAGATGGTTCGATGAATTTGCTTGATTATCTCTTCACCACTTAATCCATAGGTGATGAGCAAGTCGTAGAGTTGGTTCCTCGCCGCCATAAAATTTCCACCTAGCGCTGTGGCTAGTAGTTTTTTTATCTCTTCGGGTCGGGCGGTCGCTGAGGTCTCGTAGAGAAGCTCCGCCGTTATTTTTTTATTGCTGGATGCACCCACCTGTAACACGTTGACCGCTCGTCGCATGTCTCCTCGTGCGATAAAAATAAGTGCTTCAAGACCATCGGGGGTGATCTCTAGATGTTCTTTTGTTGCAAT
Source organism: Euryarchaeota archaeon UBA33 (assembly GCA_002506745.1). GTDB lineage: Archaea > Thermoplasmatota > E2 > DHVEG-1 > DHVEG-1 > SM1-50. The sequence goes on along the minus strand of DAYE01000048.1, from coordinate 3,919 downwards.
CTTTCGAATGAATTTTTTGACATCATCTGAAGTGAGTGGTTTGAAACGGAAAACTGCACATCTGGATTGTATCGGCTCTATTATTTTTGATGAGTAGTTCACAGAGAGGATAAATCGACAGATATGTGTATATTTCTCTATTGTTCGTCGCAGGGCTGCTTGTGCCTCCTGTGTAAGGGAATCTGCTTCATCAAGGAAGATAATCTTGAAGGTTGCTCCGATGGGTGCTGTGCGAGCGAAATCCTTGATTTTCCCACGTATGATACCGATGCCTCGCTCATCGCTTGCGTTGAGTTCGTTGAGGTTATGTGACCAGTGATTTTCTCCGAACACTTCGTGTGCAAGAGCGAGTGCCGCAGTGGTTTTCCCAGTCCCGGGAGGTCCAGCGAAAATCAAATGGGGAACGTTTTTCGTAATCACATATGCTTTCAGCCGTTCGATAATATTATCTTGGCCGACGATTTCAGAGAGTGTTTTTGGCCGATATTTCTCTGTCCAGATCTCTTGCATAACGTTTCTGTAATAGGTGTCCCTTCTTAATGTTTTTTTATCCTTTTATCTCTCTTCGAATCGATATTTTGTCTTTTTGACATTTTTCCAGACAGCATTTATATAGAGATATTGACAGATGTTAGCATGTAACAGAAGAGAATGAATGAGGTGATGATATAAAAAAAATTCTACCACGAACAATTCTTAAATTCTTTGGATTCTTCCTCATCGCAAATCTCCCTTTTCTTACGATAGCACAACTCGTTGGTATTGATACGTTCATCGACTCGTTCAAGCATCCTAGTTCCTTTCTTTATATAAAAAACGAAAAATTAGATTGTATGAATGTTAAAACAGGATACATTATCTTGGAACAACCAACATATCAAGGATTCTCAATACAAGATGGAGACCATATCCTCTATCATACCATGAAAGAATCCTTACAGCAGAATATCGTATATCAAGTCAAAACTGATGATGGAATTACAACATACTACACCACCGGCTACACGAATAAATACGACGAGCCTATCTATGAACATCAAATTGTCGGAAAAATCATTGGATTATCTGAGGATAACATCTGGAACACACTCTGTTTACAACTCTGGGATCTTTCTATAAATAATCTCAATGCTGTTGCGCTTTTTTCAGATTAATAACTTCCGAGGATAAGTTTCTTTAACAGCCGATGGTTACCCTTGAGGGGATACCCATGCAGTTTATTCCGAATTCTCCACTAAAAAAAAGCATGTTACATGACCTACAATTGATTGATATCAACGACCTTTTTTCAGACATCCCAAAAGAGATAAAAATTGAGAAACTCAGACTTCCATCGAGTCGTCCTCAGCAAGATGTAGAAGACCATATGCGACAGCTAGCAATACAAAACAAATCCTTCTATGAGATGCCATCATTCATAGGCGGAGGATATAAACCTCATTATATCCCTGCAGCGGTTAAATCCGTCATATCCCGTTCAGAATTCTACACAGCATATACTCCGTATCAACCAGAAACATCTCAAGGGTTTCTTCAGGCGATCTTCGAATACCAAAGCATGATCGCAGAGCTTACAGGCATGAATGTCTCCAACGCCTCCCTGTATGACGGCGCGACTGCACTTGGGGAAGCAGCCTTGATGAGTACGCGTATCACGAAGAAAAAAACATTTGTTATTTCTGAAAATATCTCCTGGGAGAAAAAAAGTATCCTTACCAATTACACCAAAGGCGCAGGCATCACAGTAAAAGAAGTCGCTTACGATAAAAAAACCGGAAAAATAGACCTGGAGGATCTGAAGAAAACGATCAATGCAGAGACCGCAGGGTTTTATATAGAGAACCCTAACTTTTTTGGTGTGTTGGAGGACGGCGTCGAAGACATTCAATCCTTGCTTCAGCACAATAAATCATTGTTCATCGTCGGCGTCGACCCGATTTCTCTTGGGATCTGTAAAAGCCCTGGAGAGTACGGAGCCGATATTGTCATTGGTGAAGGAAAAAGCCTAGGCAATCCCCTTGATTTCGGTGGATCAACCTTAGGGATTTTCGCCTGCAAAAACGAGTTTTTACGACAAATCCCTGGTCGTATCATCGGTATGACAAAAGATCATCAGGGGAAACGGGCCTTCTGCATGACGATGCAAACCAGGGAGCAACATATCCGCAGAGAGAAAGCAACAAGCAACATCTGCACGAACGAAGGACTCTGTATGCTTGCGACAGCGACATATCTGTCCTGGCTTGGTGGAAAAGGGTTGCAAGAGCTGTCTGAAAGAAACTTTGATCGTGGTCAACTATTACAAAAACAGATAAGCGCAATCCCTGGTTTTTCAAGGGTGTTTTCGGGAACTTTTTTCAATGAATTCGTGATCCGTTGTCCTGATGCTGCTAAGGTACATACGCATCTCTTACGACATGGCATACAAGGTGGTCTGCTATTAGAAAAATGGTACCCGAAGTTAAAGAATTGCATGTTGTTTGGGGTGACAGAGGCACATAGTGAGGAGAGCTTGACACGACTGGTTTCACTTCTCAAGGAGGTATCCTGATGTACCATAGTGCTATATGGGAAGAACCACTTCTCAACGAACTAGACGATACAAAGAAAGAAAAATACACTGTAAAATCGGTGCTTCCCAATTCGCTACAAAGAACCATACCGGTTGACATCCCGAATATCGATGAAACACAGGTGATGCGACATTTCATGCGTCTAAGCCAAATGAATTACGGCATTGAATCAGGAATCTATCCATTGGGTTCGTGCACCATGAAGTACAACCCAAAGATTTGTGAGGACATCTGTCGCTGGGAACGGTTTACCCTGCTGCATCCTTATCAAGACGAGACAACCATCCAAGGGACCTTACAAATAATGTATGAACTTGAGAGAATGCTATGTGAAATCACAGGGATGGATCAGTTTACCCTGCAACCAGCAGCGGGAGCACAAGGGGAATTCACTGGCCTTCTCATCACTCAGGCATATCATGACCACAATAAGGATTTTAACAGGGATGAAGTCATTCTGCCGGATACTGCGCATGGGACTAATCCTGCGAGTGCTGCGATGGCTGGCTACAAGGTCATTGAGATTCCGTCTACAAAAGAAGGAACTGTCGATCTTGAAATGCTGAAAAAAGTTCTCTCGGAAAAAACAGCTTGCTTCATGTTGACGAATCCAAATACGCTAGGTATCTTCGAATCAGAGATTACCGAAATCGCACGACTCGTCCATGAGGCAGGGGCGCTGCTGTACTACGATGGTGCCAATATGAATGCGATCATGGGAAAAGCACGTCCAGGAGATATGGGATTTGACATTGTGCATCTGAATCTACACAAGACATTTTCGACACCACATGGTGGGGGTGGCCCAGGATCAGGCCCTGTTGGTGTCAAAGAAAAACTCATACGGTTCCTTCCCGTACCCCGGATTGCGAAGAAGCAAAATACGTTCTGCTTCGATTACAACTATCCTGATTCAATTGGAAAAATAAAANNTCTGTGATCATTAAAGCATATATTTATATCCTTTTAATGGGGGGTAACGGGTTGAAAGAAGCTTCTGAAATCGCGGTATTAAACGCGAATTATATGAAGAAAAAACTTGTTGATTCCACCCTATATCAACTTCCGTACCAACAGCTTCGAAAGCACGAGTTTGTCATCAGTTGCGAACAGCTGCTTTCGACAAAGGGCATCCGTGCGCTGGATATCGCAAAACGTCTCTTAGACTATGGGCTTCATCCACCAACTGTATATTTTCCGCACATCGTGAAAGAAGCATTGATGATTGAACCAACCGAATCAGAGTCGAAAAAAACTTTAGATGAGTATATCGATATCTTACTACGAATTGCCCAGGAAGACCCAGCACTTGTTAAGGACGCCCCTCATAATACCGTGGTACGACG
>DAYE01000081.1 GCA_002506745.1 Euryarchaeota archaeon UBA33 | reverse complement strand
TAAACAGGAGTTCAAATCATTTTTTAGTCCTATGACATGTTTCTCCTGTAAAAATAAGAAAAAAGTGCAGGGGAAGGGATTTGAACCCCTGGAGACCTACAACAAAAAGTATCAATTAGTATTACGAAAACATTAATTCTAATCAGTTACATATTTTGTTTAAGAAAAGTCTATCAAACAAAAATAGGGAAATCTTTCATCGTATATTTTATCAGAATTCCCATGCTTCCCTCCTTACGTTCGGAACTACTGGATAGGGCGTCAGGTTTAAAAATGATGAGGATATACGGTTTTCCCTATGAAAAAAGCTGATCGATGCATTTCATGCGGAAAAGGCTTGCTTGAACAAGGCTCGACAACGTTTCAATGCCCAACCTGCGATACCATGATTGGACGCTGCTCAAACTGCCGAGAACAAAGTGTCGTCTATCTCTGCCCGAAATGCGGATTCAGAGGACCATAGGAGGATAACTCGATGGGGGAAGTCATAGCACTTATTCGTCTCATGCCAGATGGAGTCATTACCGACAAAGATATGGATTTAATTACCGCTGAAGTAAAAAAAGTCGTCCAAAAACCAGCTCGACTCGGCCGTGTCGAAGTCAAAGAAATCGCGTTTGGTCTCCGAGGTCTTGATGTGACAATCGCAGTCCCCGATGTCGAGGGCGGCCTTGATCCTATTGTCGAAAAGTTCGGGAAAATTAAGAAAGTCGAAAACGTCGAAGTCGTTGACATCGGCAGAATCTAAATTGCGTTCCCGACCGTTGTTCTCAGATACTCAGTATATGTCTCCATGAACTGCCGTCCTATTTCTGTTGGATAATAGATTGGGTACGCGGAGTTCGTGGTATCTCCTTCGAGGAGCTCAGCTTCAAAAAGTTTGTTGATATGCCATTTCACCACATGATGATTGATATCAAGAGCATGGGCGATCTCAAGAAGATGCTTCCCTGGATGCTCTGAAAGATACGCCATGATGTCACGAGCGTTTTTATTCCGAAGGACCGACTCTGCGACCGCTCGTTGTTTTGCCTCGACGCCACCTTCGACAAGGTAAAAGACTTTTTTTCCNNGCGTTGCTTGGCTTAAGATCAAGCTCTCTGGCGATCTCACGCAGATGGCTCCCAGGGTACTCATCGATATACTCGTAGAGGTTTTTTCGTATCTCGGTGTCAAGCACGTTTTCCGGGGTGACATATTTGACACCACCCATAAGGAAAAAAAACGCAAGCAGCAAGGCGATGACCGTGATTATCACCGCAATCGTGGTCATATCGATGTCTGGTGTGAGGTCGGGGGCAGCACGACAGATGCCCGTTGCCCCAAGGAGAAAACATGTTAGCATAATCACTGCTATATTGATGAAACGCATTGATTCCCATCCTTTTCTTATCTGCATCCCTGCAGGGAGAAGAAATCACGTTAATGTTTAAATACCTTCCTTCAAAGGAATCATTCCTTCCATGATACAATCATCGAGAAAGAGACGTTGGGAACTTAATAATACAAAAGAGAAAAACTATTTATGTGCGAAAAAACCGACAAGTCCTGCCTTTTGTTTTTCTAATCGCACAAACCCAACACGTTCAAATTGCACGATCTCATCAGAAGGCACATCAGCGATTGCTTTCTCGGCACATCCAGATATCTCATGCAGACTATCAAAGTTAAATGTCTCCCCTTTGAAGAGTAACCCGGGGACAAAAATCGTCAGGGCGATGCAGTCATCGGTAGTCCATTGAATCTTCGCGGTCTCAGCAATGAGTTCTTCTCCGCTGTATGAACCATGAAGAGTATCACTGATTTTTGTGATTTTTACGTTATATAACCCTTTCAGTCGAAACACATCTCCTGTCTTCAACTTCTGAACATCTTGTCTTGGGATAAAAAATTTCGAAGCGGTATGAATAGTCCGATCACCCATAGTCGCATCAGGGTGCAAGTGGAGATGTACTGTTCTCTTCGGAGCATCCTCAATAACAAGCTGTACCGGATCAGGGACAAAATAATAGCGCTTCACGCGCGGGTCAAGATATTTCCGGTTCACTGATTCGACCAAGCTGAAATCAACAACCGATTCGACCTTTGAAAAGCCCTGCTGAAGTACAAATTGTTTGATTGCTTCAGGGACAATCCCCCGTCGCTTCAACCCACGCAGGGTCGGTAGTCTGACATCATCAAACCCTGGGACGAGTCCTTGTTCGATGAGAGGTTTTATCTTTCGTTTGGAAACAGGCATCCCATCGATCGAGAGCCGGGAGAATTCCATCAGGTGGGGTGCCCGCAGGTTGAGCAGGCTTAGAATACGGAAATACACCTGGTCTCGTAACTCGTATTCCTTGGTTCTGAACGGATGTGTCACTCCACTGATGCTGTCCTCCACCGCACCGGCGAAGTCATAGGTTGGCCAGACATGGTATGTATCAGCAGTCATTGGATGTTTTGTATTGATGATCCGAAATAAAGTCGGGTCGCGCATAGCGGTGTTCTCACTGTCCATCTCTCCACGCAATCGAAGAATCCAATTAGCCTCGCGGGAGGCAAGCATCTGCTTCCACAGATCCAGGCCAACAGGTCCAGTGAGCTCCTCTCGGCACGCACAGGATTTTGCATGGAACCTGCCTTCCCTGATTACCTCAGGGGTGCATTTGCAGATGTAGGCATCTTTTTGATTGATGAGTTGCTCAGCAAGTTTGTAATGCGTCTGGAGATGATCAGACGTGTGGTACTCAACATCCCATTGTACTCCTAGCCAACGTAAGTCTTCTTTCTGTGCGTCATAAAACTCCAGGAGTGCGTT
>DAYE01000102.1 GCA_002506745.1 Euryarchaeota archaeon UBA33 | reverse complement strand
GTGATCGCCAGGACATAAAACAGATATTTTTTCCTAATGATCATGTTTTCGTCTCATTATTGAAGACTAATTTCTTTCTCTATTATTTGGGTGGTTGTCTTGGTGACTCCTTCAATCATCTGGATTTTATCGGTTACGTCTAAGAGTTCTTCGAGGTTTTTTACCTGGGCTCTGATGACGATGTCATATTCTCCAGCAATAATAGAGATTTTTGCGACATTATCCAGCTGCCTCATTTCTTTTATTGCTTTGTCGTTTTTCCCTGGATGCATAGTGATGAGGATGTACGCACTTATCATAATTCTTCACCCATCTTTCACGCGGAATATTGATACTTGGTATAAAGTTTCCTGTATATGAGAATGTGGTATCGCCAGGGTAACAAACGCAATTTTCCATATACGATGTTGTACTATATTTTAAGAAAATTGAGACAACATAGATTGCTTTGATTTCCACAAAAAAATCTCATTTACCTCAATTCTTGAGCTTTTTCGGCAAGAGAAAGATGATGATTTTCCAAGGGAAAAAGAAAATTATGAAGAAATTTCTCGACAGATATGTTATTAAGGAAAAAAACTATTTCAAATATGTGAATGGGAGTGAAAAAATGTCAAAAAGTAGTAAAAATCAAATGGATCAGGATGAAAAAAGGGTCCTTTCTGAATTGGTGAAAAACGCGGACAAAAATATAGAGACGATCGCAAAACATTGTAAGTTCTCAAAACAAAAAACATGGAGGATCATCAAACGATTAGAGGCAAAAGAGTTGATNNGAATCAACCATCAATATAATCGTTTCCAGAAAATTAGAAGAGCTTATCAGAGACATAGGGATTACTATTGAAAGCAGTTCGTATGTCCATGGTGATTACGATTGGATTATTACCTTTACGGGCAAAGACATTATACAGGCAAAGAAATTTTCTGATTCCTTGTTGGATTTGCATCCTGGTATAATCGAGAACGTAACGATTGTAGAAACGTTGATATTTATGAAAAAACACTATATTCTCAACCCTGAAAAGTCTCGGCTGAAAGAATTCCTGTAATTTTTTATTCCAACCTTTATTGATTTTTTCTTAAAATTCATAGTCAAACTGCGATTTTGGAACTAGCGAATAAAATTGATATAATTGAGAATAATGGTAACGTGGGGGCTCGGTGAACAATAATAGAAATATACTTTATTGATATTTTTAGGTTAAAAATAATTTTTTATGATTTTATATATCATATGAAGATGCTTCATTTGTGACAGAAAAATATTTAAGGAAGAAAAATCATGCTATAATTAGGGAGAACGGAAGATAAAACATAAATTCATAGGTGACGTCAGGTTAATGGAGATATTCTCACCACCTACATCCCACAACTTCATGGTTCAAGCCCTTATATCTTGAACAATATATCGTTGAGAGGAGGAATAAAAACCTGAAAAAGGAAGGGAATCTGGCAGGATATCTTTTTCTTCGTATTTATCCCCTAAGTATACTTCCACAATACTGCCAGTCCCACTCTCAAGGTAATTAAGAGTAAAAAAAAAATAGAAGGAAAGGAGGAAAAAAATAAAAAAAAAATGAAGGTGAAACATAAATGAGTAGTACTATATCATTAGATGATACTAAAAAAAGAAAATGCATTGAATGTGGAAAATATCTCAGTGTATTCGAAGGATACCGCCATCCAACAATGGGCATCCATTTCTTGATCTGCCGAGAATGTTTTAAAACTGTAGAGACCAGCGTTGAACGCTGGGGAAGATTTGTGCTTTGGAACTCATTTAACCCTGAAGCACCAGACCCAACATTTACCGATAATTTTCCATTCCCACAAGAAGATACGTCAATACCGGACAAAAAACCCAAACATCACAAACATTTTCTCCTTATGACATTCTAATACTCCGGGATGCTTCTTTTTCGATAATCTAGCCAGATTAGCAACATACTCTTGGGGAGAAGAAGTTTTTTAAACGACAGCAGGGTTCAAAGGCAGGATGTTACGTGTCTTTATACTTGATGGGTACGTTGACGAACCAACCTGCCTTGGTGTCCCACCGTATATCAGCCCGTACCCACGATACATCGCTGGGGCGGTCTGGGATGCTGATCCCCATGCGAATGTCTCCTATGTCACTATCGATCAGCTTCGAAACGACACATCGTTACTGACCAATTTTTCAAAATCAGATATTCTTGTCGTCATCGCCGGGATGTCTGTGCCAGGGCGGTACCTCTCCGGGTTCCCCGTCAGCCCCAATGAACTTATCTCTTTTCTCAATAATATATCAAAACCAGTGAAGCTTCTTTGTGGTCCTGCAGCACGATACGGGTTTGGGATGTCCGGTGGGAAACCGGTGACAGCAACCGATGTCGTAAAAAACGTTTTTAACATCATAGCAAAGGGAGACGGAGAGATCGTTATCTCCGAATTGATAAAAAACAATCTGAACAGCGAAATCATTGATCCTTCTCTTTGCAGACCCAATCCAAAAGCTATAAAGAATTTTGCTGTGAAAGGCGCACGGATTGTCACTCAGCATCCTTTTTTCCCGGATCATCTCATAACAGAAATCGAGACGTACCGTGGATGCACCCGCAGTATTACGGGCGGGTGTTCTTTTTGCAGCGAACCAAGCAAAGGATCTCCGAGCTTCAGGGCTGCCGATGAAATCTGTGAGGAAATCGCTGCGTTGTACAACGCAGGGATCCGCCATTTCCGTATCGGGAACCAACCCTGTATTTTCTCGTATATGGCAAAAGACGCTGGAGATGAGGAGTTCCCACGACCAAACCCTGAGGCTCTCGAACACTTATTTCAAGGGATCCGAACTGCTGCACCGAATCTAATAACACTGCATATCGACAATGCAAACCCGGGCATCATCGCACGTTATCCGAAGGAATGCAAACGAATCGCAAAAAGCATCATCCAGTACCATACCGCTGGTGACGTGGCAGCGTTTGGTGTTGAAAGCGTCGATCCTGTGGTAATCAAAAAGAATAATCTCAAAGCAACAGCTGAAGAGGTATATGATGCAATAACACTGCTTAATGAGGTCGGTTCACAGCAAGGAGCAAACGGACTTCCGGAGCTGCTGCCTGGTCTGAATTTTGTCTTTGGTCTTGACGGAGAGACAAAAAACACATTTACTCTTGATTACGAGTTCCTGAAAAAAATCTATGACGATAATCTTCTCCTTCGAAGGATTAACCTCCGACAGGTCATCCCAATCCCAGGTACAAGAATGTTTCAGATTGGTGAGAAGAACATCAGAAAACATAAAGCAGCGTTTCAACATTTCAAACGAAAAGTCCGCCAGACCATTGAACGACCAATGCTTAAGCGAGTGGTACCACCAGGAACACTCCTAAAAGCAGTCTTTGCGGAAACCTACGAAGGGAAGTTAACCTTCTCTCGGCAACTCGGTAGCTACCCGCTGCTTGTCGGCATCCCCGGTGTCTATCCGCTCCATCGATTCTATGACGTGAAAATCGTGGACTACGGGTATCGATCACTGACTGCAGTGCCCTTCCCCCTTGATGTCAATACCGCACCCCGGGAGACATTGGAAGCAGTGCCTGGTGTGGGAAAGAAACGAGCGATAAGGATATTAGCGAAACGGCCTTTTCATACAAAAAAAGACTTCATCAACGCGTTGGATAATCCGATGATTGCGCAAGCCATCGGAGACTATATTCGGCTAGATTGAGCAAAAAAAGTATCCTGATATCAGAGGATGAATATGAAAAAAAATAACCTTAAACCTCTCGAAAAACTGCTAGGATATACATTTAAGGATAAACAGCTCTTAACAACAGCACTGACACATAAAACATACGCCTTCGAGGCACCGACTCCAGTGGAATATAACGAACGATTAGAATTTCTTGGCGACAGCATCCTCAATTTTATCATTGCTGAAACACTCTACCAAAGCAACCAATATTTTTCAGAAGGGGAGCTAACGCGAAGACGAGCACAGGGTGTCAACAATAACGTCCTTGCTGACGTCGCAGTACGGCTCGCTATCGGCCCGTATCTACTGCTTGGAAAAGGAGAGCTGAAACAACAAGGGGCAAAGAACCGAACGAACCTTGCAAACGCCTTAGAGGCGCTGATTGGTGCAATCTACCTTGATTCAGATCTCGACACGGTCAGAGGTTTTATCTTCAAGAAGATCTACACAAAAGAATTCAAATTTTAATGGATTGTTCCTCTGGAAAAATTGATTATTGTTTTGTATAATAAAATTTATATATTAGATTTTATTCCCTGTCTTAAATTAAAGTTTGACATGGGGGGGGAGAAACCTTATTTTCCCAATGAATCATCCTATCACCTCCCCTCGCTTCCCCATTCAAACGACACTACATCTCAACATTATCAGAAAGAAAAAAGAAGGGAAAGAAAAAATGCTTCTTTACCCAGTAAAAGTTCGAACGACAAAACCACCGATAAACACGAGTGAAAGTGTCGCTAAATAAAACACCGTCTGATCCCAATTCTCTGTTATGACGAGTTTCATCTTCCCCTTTCTCCTACATCACCTTGAAAAGAAATATTTTGTAGGAGCATTTATAGTTTTCTATCAAATATTCGACGACTGCCGAACATTTTAATAAAAGTGGCAGAGCGTCATCACTTTTTTGTTTCATATTTTCTCTGAATTATGACAAGGCTGTAAAAAACAAAAATAACACGTACAGAACAAAAGAATTGAAAAAAAACTTATCCTCGTTATATTATATGTTGGCGAACGGACTTAGGACTAGAGTATTAACAGGAGTAAAAGAGCATCTTCTCAATTATAATATTTGATCGTCGTTACTAGTATTTTTTCGTATCCCTTTTATTTCTTGAATACGTATGTTTGTTCCAATGGTGATATAATGATTCTTACAAAAGCCACGGTTGCACTCGATAACGTATTTACCGGCTCCATGCGCCCAGAATCTTTTATTGAAAAATTTCATGGTTGCCGATGTTTCGTGGATCGAAACAATTTTGAATTCCGAATCAATAAAAATAATATCAAGCGGAATTACTACATTTTTCATCCAAAATATCCTGTACCATGAAAACCAAAATAAAAACAACATTCCCTTCTCCAGTGGTAGTGATGAGCGGTACATAAGCCCGGTTGTTTTTTCAGAAACGGTTTTTGCGACTACGCAGATCAGAACAACAGATGGTTCTCCCTCTGGATAAAATGTTATTGCTACAGTATCCATAGTTGAATTCACTGCGGTGTCACCATGGAGGTAACTTGGTTCTTTCTTTAAGAGTGATCCTCGTTAAGGTAGGGAATCTGTTCGTTTTATTGGGAGAACGAGTATCAAGCAAACTTTAAATATTACGTATCCTTTACATTACCCACAGAATTCCCACAAAGGTGTGGTATGACCTTAATCGGCATCAACGAATTAAAAAAGACGCCCCTCAAAAATCACTCCGTGGAGTCCGCGAGAATCACCAAGATTGCTCGTGATCGTCTTCATCGTTGAACAAGCCATTTTTTCAACAGTAGTGTTCAATAAAAATTCGGAAAATGAAAACGAAAAGGAGGATACTTTTTAGAGGAAGATAATTATGACAAAAAAAATAAACGCTGTAAAAGCAAGTATCGTAACAGCCTTAGTACTCGTCGGTGTACTTGTCGCTATATTACCCACCACCTCAGCAGGGCCGATATTCAACTTTCAGAGCGTCTTAAACGTCACTTGGGGAAATGAAACACAACAACCTTTTGTGCCCCGAGGAGAATTACGAACAATAACATTAGTCATTACCCACACCGTCACAAAAACAGCACTTGGCAATGGAGTGCTAGCTACCTTAAAAGGAGCCCTCATTCCAATTCATGTAAAAATTACAGAAACACCTTCGTGGTGTACCGCAACTATCCAGCAAGGAACATTATCGGTCACTGTTCAGCCTGACACCATATCAACGGTGGAAACGAAATTATCAGTCCAAGTGGCAAACGATGCACCGGCCTATAGCTTGGGATATATCAAAGTCAAGGCTACCGCAGAAAAAACAGGTTTAATCGCAGAATACGAAAATGATTTTACCCTTAGTTTTATTCCAGCGTATAAAGCACTGATCAGTCGTTCCTTACCAGAAACAAATTTAAAGGAAATCGGACCGATGGACACTGCAGTATTGCCAATTGATATATCGAATCTTGGAAACGCAAGAACCATCGTGTTATTAGAAGTTACGAGCGTCCCAGAGGATTGGGTCGCGGTGATCACCTCTCAACTAACCTTAGAAGAAGGTACTGGATCGCAAGGTACCGCCTACCTTGTCGTGAAACCCCCAAAGTCATTTGGATATCACAACGATGAACAGACAATTAAGATTTCCATGCAGCCAGTTGACGCAGATGACTACTCGAAAAAAGGGGAAATAACCTATGAAACGTTCCTCGTGCAAAGCAGAGGCTTTTCAACCCCGGGATTTGAGACAATAGTATTCCTCGGTGCATTCGCTCTGACATTACTTATTGTAATATATATACGGAAAAGAAAAAAATAAAAAGTAGTCAGAATCTTTTTCGCCCAGAGAGAAAACGAATCAGCTTTTCTCTATATAATTCCAGTTCTTATATGTATTATTCCGAACCGTTGATGGAGGAAGATTTTTTTCTTTTTCCTCAGATGACAATACATCAATAATAATCCCTTCGATATCTCGTATGAGGATCTCACTTTCATCTTCATTATAATCAGTCGTATAGATGTTCCCATTCCGATAGATGACGCCGTCTTCAGAGTTAAACACCGGTTTGTGCTCTATCTGTAACTCTGTGTCAAAATCCTTGATGTCCTCAAGTTGTTTGAATTGATACGCATCATCAGCCATCCCTATCATGGTTCTCAGTACTTGTATCTTCCTTGGCTCTTTCTCCGCATGGATCGCATCTTGCAGACCAGATATGATAGCAGGGATCTCTTCGGGTTTGGTTTCACGGAGAATCTTTCCCCAGAACCAGTTATACACCTTACTGCCTCGCGCATTGATATGTTCAGGCGGCTTATCCGGATACAAGATGATTCTCCCATTCAGGGTCCGATGGGTTTTCCGCCATTCGGTCCTCATTGAATCAAGTTCTTTTTTCCGGTTGTTCTGCTTTGTCATTTCACGTTATTATTATGCGTTTTAGGATATAAACATTATGGAACAATGGATTACCCAGGAAAAAGAGTGGTAGCTGATAAAATCCGATATGTTCAACTATCATAAAAGAGAAAGAAAAAGTCTGTCGATGCAAAAAAAATTTTGTCAAATCCTTTTTTATTTCATTAAATTTTTCAAGGATAGATAAAAATAGTTATAGTTGATAACTACTGCCAGCTATGGAGGGAAAAATACCATGAGAAGAAAAATATTTTCAATTCTATTACTAGCTGTATTGATGGGTACTTGTGTTACCGTCATTGGGACACAACAACAGAACGATACAAGCATACAACTGGATACAAACCCGCAGCAACCATCTGAAGAAATCACTAACGACAATGACTGCGGATGCGGATCTATTGAAACACAAGCCATTGATGGAAACTATCACAGGACAGGAATGCTTCCTGCAAAAGAAACACTACCGGAAGGAGAGATCTTCACCGGGCGGACCTTCGCATCATGGGATTGGCGTGATGCGACCTATAACGGTCAGACCGGTGATTGGACCACACCAATCAGAAATCAAGCGGACTGTGGGAGTTGCTATGCTTTCGCACCTCTCGGATCCATCGAATCACTCATAAAAATTAAACAAGGGAACCCGGGGTATACCATTGATCTTTCAGAACAATTCATTGTCTCTTGTGGAACAGAATGGATGAGCGATTATATAGACGGGTGTAATGGGGCGTATTCCCCAGGACCTTATAACTTCATCACGACCTACGGGGCACTACCCGAATCCTGTTTCCCGTATGTGAGCGGATCTGGCTCTGTTCCCCCGTGTTCCGATAAATGCAGCAACTGGGAAGACCTCATCATCCAGATCGACGGATGGCATACGGTTGCTAGCGACATCACCTCGATAAAAAATGCTCTGATCCAACATGGTCCACTGACAGCAGGAATGATCGTCTACGATGATTTCTTTGGGTATAGCGGTGGCGTGTACGAACACCCGGGTAGCGACCCTGATCCTATGAACCATGCGGTGGTCATCGTCGGCTATGATGATGCGCAAAACTGCTGGATATGTAAAAACAGCTGGGGGACAGGCTGGGGGGAGGACGGATGGTTCAAGATATTGTACGGAGACTGTAAAATCGGTCAAGAGATTGTCTATTTTGATTATGTGCCTCTAACCGGTCCTCAAGTAAGTGTCAAGATCCATCGGATCCAAATGATTGGTGAGATAGAAGGATGGCTAGAAAGTGAGGCAGACTGGTCATATCGAGTGCAGGTCTACACCGGGAGTCAATGGATAGAGCAGATCAATGATGATTACTCCAGNNACACCGGAAATAACCATAAAAGTCTGGGATCGAGACTTGCTGAGTGGGGATGACCTTGCGGATGTCAGCGGATACACCGGTGGAGGAACGGACGACAGCACGACTGATGTCCGAGGAGCAATATTCCATTGTCAATATAACCTCATCACCAACCAAATCATACAAATCGATACGATCATCACGGAAGGAGGGTACATTACAACCTCAGGGACGTACCAGCCAGACGGGGGAGACAACCCTGACGAGGAGAACGATGCGAAAGTCTGGTTCCAACTCTCAGACTCCTATGAGCCCCCAGAACCAGATCTTCAGGTCAGTGGGTCGCTACAAGGCAATGTAAACAGTGGTACCAATCATTATGCGCTTGGGACGTTCATCGTAGCAAACATCGGCAGTGACCCAGAGGGTTTTGGCGGCTCATATCTGGATTGGGCGATCGCAGAGACACCAGGCTGGGGGAGCAACTGGGTCTTTGAGCCGAACGGTGGTTTGAATCTACCATCTGGAGATCATACCACGGTCCATGTGTATGTAGACGTACCTGACGAACAAGGGACGTTTACTGGCTCTGTAAAAATATGGAATACGGAAAATCATGCGGATTACGGGCTTATCTCTGTTCAACTGGTGGCACCTGTCGAAAAAACTGTTCTGCAATGGAATTTATTTTGCAAGGGATTCGATGGCACTCTATCAAAAGATGTCCTGTCTTTCCTCCTGAACCATTGCCTAAGATAGATTTAAATAGAGATTTATATAATTAAGAACATACGGGGATATACTTCAATCAGAGAGTAATAAAAAAAATTAGGGGATAAAATTATGAAGAAAATAATACCATTATTATTAATTGGAATCATGGTCCTCAGTGGACTTGGAGCTGCCGCTGTTACAAAAACCTCAGAAACAACGCTGAAAAAAACAGAGACAATCTCCTTTTCAAACCCGGAAATCACAACCAAAGAAAGCGATGCTTTTATTTCGATTGACAACGCGAATGCATGGCTCAATACACCTGGTGCACCGATGCTACCCGCATCCGTCACCACGTATATCTTTCCCTTTGGTACCAGGATAAAAACTGTGGACGTGACATTCTCCGAACCCGAAGAATTCATCGTTGAAAAAAAGATCGTATCAGCACCAACACCAGTGACTTATATCGCGGGGGAAAAAGTAACCTTCAGTCAAGAAGACTCAGTCATCGGGTCGGTCTATCCCGAAACACTCTATGATTATCACCTTGGTGCAGGCATCTCTGGCGAAGATCATGTTCTTTTTGTGACGGTTCGCTGTTTCCCCATCCAATACAAACCACAGGAGAATANNGATGATTACTCATTAGTCATTATTGCTCCGAAAACATTTTCTGAGGCACTCCAACCATTGGTGAACCATAAGATCAGTAAAGGAATCACAACGAAACTTGTCACACGAAATGAAATCTGCAATAGCGTTTATTTCCCAGCACAAGGACGAGATTGTGCTGAGGAGATGAAATACTTCATCAAGAACGCTTATGACCAATGGGGAACTCAATATGTGCTCTTGGTAGGTGGAAGATACGGTGGGATTCTGAATGAAAAATGGTACGTCCCGGTCCGATACACCAACCTTGACGATGGGGCAAACTGGGAGGGAGGCTATCTGTCCGATCTTTATTTCGCTGATCTCTATGATGCTTTTGGCAATTTTTCAACATGGGACTCCAACGGCAACGGTAAGTTTGCTGAATGGAACAACCAAGGAAAGGATATCCTTGATCTGTACCCTGAAGTATACTTAGGAAGGCTTGCCTGTAAAAACACCGATGAAGTCGAAACCCTTGTTTCTAAGATAATAACCTATGAAAATACCACCGCGGGAACAGAATGGTTCAATAAAATGGTTGTCGTCGGAGGTGATTCCGCGCCGAATGCGACAGATCCTTGGTATGAAGGTGAAGAAGAAAACGCATTAGCGTTAGAATATATGACTGGATTTGATGGGATTCGACTTTGGACATCAAACGGCAACTTCACTGGCTCGCAGGATGTCATCGATGGGATCAATGCCGGGTGTGGATTTTTATTCTTCGATGGACATGGCAATCCGACAATCTGGTCCACACATCCGCCGCACAATGGAAGCATTTGGATTGATGGATTACATGTAAAGGACATGCCGAAGTTGACGAATGGCAAAAAACTCCCTGTTACCGTGTGTGGTGGGTGTCATAATGCACAGTTTAACACGAGTCTTTTGAACATTCTAAAAGGATTTATCCAAGAGAGATTCAAGTATTTCCAAGGGAAATTTTTCCGAGAAGAATGGACACCGGAGTGCTGGGCTTGGAAATTAATGAGTGTAAAAAATGGCGGAAGCATCGCGACCATGGCATATACAGGGCTTGACTGGTTTGCTACGGATGACTGGAACAATGATACCATCCCTGATTGTACACAATTCTATTCAGGATATGCAAATACACAGTTTTTTAAAAATTATGGGGTGAACAATAAAACAATCCTTGGTCAGGCGTACACCCAGACTCTCATTGATTATCTCAATGCGTTTCCACCGATGCTTGATAAGACTGACTGCAAGACCGTCCAGGAGTTTGTTCTTCTCGGCGATCCCAGTCTGCAAATTGGAGGATATTCGTAATTAGAAGAGGTTGTAGAAATGACGAAAAAGAAAATCATTTGTCTTGGAACGCTGGTGTTGCTTCTTTGTGGATCTGTTTCTATATCAGGATCACAGAGTGATGAGCCTACATATGTTGTCAAAGACCTTGTGCGAGTCGATATAACACAGGGGAATGTGATGCTTCCGCAGGGTGTGGAGGTCGTTGCAGAAAATCAGGGTGAATGGGTGGATATCATCCTCCCTCGGGCTCGATTACAAGAGCTTACCAATAATCAGATTTCGTATACAACTCGCATAGCTGATATGGATGCCTATCATGCTGCAATGATGGGATCGTATCATACGTTTGCCCAGATGGAGACTATTTTACAGGATATTGCAGCGAATTACCCAAGCATCACGAGCCTATTCAGTATTGGAACCACTTATGAAGGACGTACCATCTGGTGCTTAGAAATCTCTGATAACCCTGGGATCGACGAAGGAGAACCAGGCGTGTTCTTCATGGGGCTTCATCATGCCCGTGAATGGCCAACTGTAGAAATCACTCTTCATATCGCAAATAATCTAACTTCGCTTTATGGTTCCAATGCTACGATTACCGATTTGGTGAACAACCGGAGAACATGGATTGTTCCGTGTGTTAACCCTGACGGATATTATTATTGTCATGATCTTGGGAATGATTGGCGGAAGAACCGACATTACTTCTCTCAGTATGGGACCTATGGTGTTGATTTAAATCGGAATTACGATGGTTCAAGTAACGCGGATATCTGGGGTGCATGGGGAACGATTGGCTCTGGCTCGGTGACGCACGATCCAGGTGACGAGGTATATTGCGGTCCCGGACCAAGCTCAGAACTTGAGATACAAGCAATCCAGGATTTTTTCGCAAACAATGATATCAGCGCTTCAATATCCTGGCATACGTATCAAGAAGAGCTCTACTGGCCCTGGGGGTATACCTCAACACAAAATCCGGATAATACCTACATTAGTTACGTGGGAACACAGGTTGCTCAGAGGATCACCAGACAAAGTGGCTCAGGAACCTATACACCAAAACAAGCCTATGGCCTCTATCCAACTGTCGGGGATAACATCGACTGGGAATATGGATATAGCCATTATGTGCTGGGTCGACCTACCTTTGCATTTACTATTGAAGCTTGTGCAGATTTCCATCCTTCTGCCAGCTATCTAAATCAGATTTGTAAAGAGAACTGTGATGGAGGCATCTATCTTCTTCAAGAGGCAGAGAACATACGTGATACGGTCGTGCCTCGAGTGATGCCACCGATCCTTGATGAGTTGCCCAATGACTCTGACGGGAATTATCGGGTCTCATGGGAAGAGCAGAACCCGTTAGCAGAGCCTGACTATTTCCAGCTTGATGAACTGAGCGGACTTACTATCGGGACCGATGATGCAGAATCCGGGTCTGGTTTCTGGAGTCTTGATGGTTTTGCTCTTTCAACGTCTCGTTCTCACTCGGGTAGCTCAAGCTTCAAATCTCGTCACAGCGATTCGGATGCTTCTTCGATGACAAGCGTATATCCGATTCCTATCACCACAGGAATGACGCTTTCATTCTGGTGCTGGTATACAACAGAGAACAATTATGATGATGCTTTTGTTGAAGTCAGTAAAGATGGACGTTCCTATGATATTCTAGATATTTTCACCGGATCATCGAGCAGCTGGGTTTACAAAGAGTATGATCTGAGTAATTATTCCGGAGAATCTCTCTTTATCCGGTTCAGGTATACGACCGATTCAGGAACATTACAAGAAGGATTCTATGTCGACGATATTAGCCCTGTCGCTGATTTTGCTACGGTGACAACACTTTCAAGTTCCATCACTAACCATTTCTATGATATCACCGGGAAGACCAACGGATCCTATTATTACCGAGTGAAAGGCCATAACAGCGTACGTGGATGGTGTGACTTTAGCACCCTTGAGAAGATCATCGTCACATTAGGTGAAGACATCACCCCACCAGTGACCACTTGCAGCTTAGCAGGGGAGCTGGTTGGAGATGTTTATGTCAGTGATGTGACGGTCACCCTTACCGCAACTGATGATTCTGGGATAGATTATACGAAATACAAACTTGACGAGGGAGCATGGACAATATACACAGCCCCCTTTGTCGTGTCGTCAAACGGGAATCATACAGTCTCATTCTACTCGGTTGATAGCGTTGGAAACCCAGAGATAGAGAAAACCTGTTCTTTTACCATCCAGAAGGAAGTGCCATCGGTGACCATCACGATAAAAGGTGGACTGGGCGTCTCTGCAACCATAAAAAACACAGGAACAACGAATCTGACGGACCTTGATTGGACAATGAACCTTGACGGAAAACTGATCTTTATGGGAAAAACAAAATCGGGCACCATTGACTCACTTGACGTTGGCGAAACAGTCATCCTCAACGATTTTGTCCTTGGCTTTGGAAAGACAGGGATATCGATGCATGTCGAGGCTGCTGAGGCGACCGCGACAGCAACAGTCATTGTTGTCTTTGTAATCGGAGTATCATAGATTACTCCTCTTTTTCCTTTTTTTGTTTATTTTTATCTCATTTGTTCGCAAAGTTTTATATATTATTGGAGGTTTTTAATAAGTAGCATATTAGGGGATATTCTATGAAGAAAAGCCTAGTTGGAATTATCGTAGCTGTCGTAATGATTAGCGGATATGGAGCTGTTGCCACTTCGTTTGTAAACCAAAATACTGAAGAAAAAACAGATACCGTTGTGTTTTCATCTGTTCAACTCTCCGAGGACCAGGAATATACCTTTGTCGATCTTTCTGATGCAACCTCATATCTCACCACACAGGGAAGGTATTCGGTACCAGTCGTGACCCGGGTGTATACGTTCCCATTTCAGACAAAGATAACAGATGTTGAAGTCAGTTTTTCTGAGACGAAAGAAATACCTCTCTTAAAACCATTGAAGCTCGCTCCCGAAGCGATCGCAGATACCAGGGCGGAACCCATCGATGTCTCACTTCAATCGAATTCATTGAATGTCTATCCAGAGCAACACTATAGTTATCATATGGCTGCTGGAAGGCAGAATGAGGACATTGTTACCTTTGTAGCGATTCATCTCTATCCAGTTCAGTATCTTCCCTCAGACAATATCCTGCGTTGTTCCAAAAACGCGAAAATCACGATAACCTATGAACTCCCAGAAACACGTTCGACAACATCCTCTGAGCAATACGANNCTTGTGATCATCGCTCCTGAGAAATTCTCAGATGCGTTACAACCCCTTGTCACCCATAAGATCGATAAAGGGATGACAACCAAACTTGTTACGCGTGATGATATCTGCAATAGCATCTATTTCCCCGCAGAAGGACGAGATTGTGCTGAGGAGATGAAATACTTCATCAAGAACGCTTTTGACCAATGGGCGACCAAATATGTTCTTTTAGTTGGGGGAAGGAATGGTGGTGTCACTGAGGAAAAATGGTGGATTCCGGTTCGATACTCTTTACTGAATGACGATGGCGAAGGCTCGTATCTGACTGATCTATATTTTGCTGATGTGTATGATAGCAGTGGGAATTTTTCAAGCTGGGATTCGAACAATAACGGGGTTTTTGCGGAGTGGACGAACACGCAGAGAGATGTTATGGATATGTATCCAGACGTGTATGTTGGTCGCCTGTCCTGTACAAATGTTCCTCAGGTAAAAACAATAGTGAAAAAAATCATCACCTATGAGACGACTGCATATGGAGCTGAATGGTTTAAGACATTTGTTGGTGTCGCTGGTGATACCTACCCGGAGATAAGTGACCCGTATTATGAAGGTGAGATGGCAACCAATGCATCGTTTCAGCAGCTGGAAAGTCTTGGATTTACTGCATCAATGATCTGGACATCCAACGGTCGCTTTTCTGATGCTAATTCTGTGATTGATGAGATAAGCAAAGGCTGCGGGTTTGTGCATTTCTCTGGGCATGGGAACGTTCTTGCCTGGTCGACTCATCCTTCGAGAAATGAGTCATGGGTGAACGGTCCGAATGCTTTTGATATGAAGAAAATGTCTAATGGGGATCAACAACCGATTGTGATTGTCGGCGGTTGTCATAACGCGCAGTTCAATACCAGTCTTTCCAATATACTAACAGGGGTATTGGAGGATGGGTTGTCCTATTTCAAATCGACTCGACCGTTTGGCGCATTCTGGTCCTATAAGTGGATTCCTCGTTGCTGGTCCTGGGCTATGGCTAGTCAAACCCGGGGTGGTGCGATCGCGGTGATTGCAAATACCGGCCTTGGTTATGGAGAACCTGGGGAGCAGACATTAACCCAACGGGGGCGGCACCTGGAATGGTTATTCTTCAAAGCCTATTCTGATGGGAAGGTCAACCTTGGGGAGACACATGGGACTGATTTGATTTATTACATGAATGAACATCCTCCTATGGCGGATCAAACCGACTGTAAGATTATCCAGGAATGGGCGCTGCTTGGTGACCCCAGTCTGCTCATTGGAGGATATCCCTCCTAAGCCCTTTTTTCTTTTCTTTTTCTCGTTATATATAAAAAGAAATATTTATATAATCAAAGGATAATCATTTCACATAGGATGAGAAGTATGCAAAAGACCCTGTTCGCGTTCCTTGTTGTTGCTTTGCTTATCAATTCATCTGCTTTCCTCGTATCAGCTCAGGATCAGCGGACCGATGGAATCGCTCGATCGTCTGAGGATGCAACCATCATCGAGATGATCAATCAGATCAACGAGTCACTTTTAGTTAAGTACCACTCCGGGTTACTCAAGTTTGGACCTCGATACACCGGGTCGATTAGCTGTAACCTTGCTGCAGAGTATATCTATGACGAGTTTCAGCAGATGGGTCTTGAGACTGAGTTTCATGAATGGCGATATGGCGGTTTCCATAGTAAAAATGTCGTGGCAACCCTGCAGGGAACAGACCTGAGTAGTACGGCAGAATACATCCTCTGTGGTCATTATGACACGGTTGTTGACGCCCCTGGAGCAGATGATGACGGCTCTGGGACTGCAGCGGTGCTTGCGATTGCCTCGGTTCTGAGGAACTATCAGTTTAACCATACGATCCGGTTCATCGCATTCTCTGGTGAGGAAGTAGGAACCTATGGGAGTTTTACCTATGCCCGGGATGCATCCTATCGTGGCGATAACATCGTCGCGGTCCTCAACATGGACATGATCGGGTATGCAAGCACGACAGATGGCGGAAGAGTCCTGCGGTTCTTCCCACCAGCGCGTTCTTCTTGGATCGCGAGTGATGCAACCAGTATCAGCGAGAAATACAATGACATTATCGATATGAAGGTCGTGACGCTCCCAGCGTACCGCGGTGCTGATGATCAGGCGTTTGTTGACTATGGGTATGACGGGGTCTGGATCGCACACCAAGATGGGTACCCCTGGGGTCATTCGCCTAATGATACCGCTGATCATCTGAACTGGTCCTATTATGTGAAGGCGACCAAACTGATGCTTGCAATCACCACGGAGTTCGCACAAAAACCAATTGATGTTCAGGTTTTCCTGCGTCGACCCTATGAGGGGTACACATATTTCTTTTCACGACCGATCTTTGAGAGTTCTTTTGGAAAGAAATATTTTAATGGACTTCGGGGGTCTACGTTTATCCTTGGGGGGAGGACCTTGGCGAGTGCTGAGGTTTTTTCCTATGAGCCGATTCAATATGTGGTCTTCTGTATCGATGGATATTTCATGTTTTGGGATTCAGATCCTCCATACGAATGGACGATCCAGGGATGGTTTACACCTATCATAGGAAAGCATATTCTAGATGTCTATGCGTTTACGACGACGGGGAAGGTCGCATCCGATCAAATGGATATAACCATCGTTGAACTTGCGACATCGTATAAATGAGAATCGAAGAGGAATAGTTTTATAGGAAAAGAACATATAAAAATTGTATGAAACTTCGTGCAGGATTCCTCGTTATCGGGATTTTTATTCTGGTGGTTCCTCTGGGGTTCTCTAATGGGACTGGTGCGAAAGTCGTACTGGTGACGGGATTTGAGCCTTTTGGGGTCCATACAACAAACCCGTCGCAGGTTATCGCTGAAACGCTGAATGGGTCTACTCTTAATGATGCAGAAATCATCGGAATTGTTCTGCCTGTTAATTTTACGGCATCCGTTGAAAAGGCAAGAGAAGCTATTGAGCTGTACAAACCGGATGCGGTGATCAGTCTTGGTCTGAACGCGAAGGCTGAAGGCATTGAAGTTGAAAAAATCGGGGTGAACCTCAAACGATATCCAAAAAATGATGGGAGTTGGTCGTTCCCCCAGCGGATTGATACAAAGGGTCCTTTTCTGCGGATCACCTCTCTGAAAACAACTGAGATTATGCGAAAGATCCGGGATGCAGAGATCCCTGCGAAGCAGAGTTTCTTTGCAGGATCGTATATCTGCAACGCGTTGTTCTATGGATTATTAGGATATGCAAAGGATCAAAACCTTACCATCTCAATAGGTTTTATTCATGTGCCGTTATTAGATTCGCAGGATCCTGAGGGGATGCCATTAGAGACTATGGTGTCTGCGGTGAAAATCGCCATACAGGAAAGTCTTGTATGAATAATCTTTATATAGAAAGCACGTACTGACAACATCGATGAGAGAGATAACGAAAGCCCAATTAACCATCGGATTGTTAGCCTTTTTTGCCACGATATGGGACGTGCTCATCAGCAGATCATACCCCGATATGTTCTACACCATCGGCATTGTTGTGCTGCAACTGATCTTACTGCTCATCTTGGCCTACGTAATCATCGCGTTGCTTGAATGGGTCAAAGTCTTTGACTTGAAAACCAATGCTATTCTGACGTTACTGGTGTTGGTGACGTTAAAACTACTGACCATCCTAAAAATATCGTAAAAAAAAAACCCGGATGGTTTGATTAGATTTCTTTTTGTTTTCGTTCGGTGATGTCCCTCATGATATGAACAGAGCCAGTGATGTCTCCGTTGTCTGTGAAAATCGGTGATGCAGTGACCTGGAGGTATCTGCCGAGATGCGGTTCGTAGAATTCAACAGTTGTTGTTTTTTTTGTTTTTTGTACTTGTGGGCAGGGGCAAGTGGATGGTGAAGTGTCCAGGCTGTGCAGGAGCTGGTGGCATTTTTTCCCGACACATTCCTCAGGTGTCATGTGGAAGAATTCTGCAAATGAGCGGTTCGCACGAAGAATGAAGAAGTCGCTGTCCTGGATAAAGACCATGTCCGAGATGGAGTTGAAGGTTGTTTCCCATTCTTGGATGGTNNCGTCTCATTTTTTCTTCAGTTTGTTTTCGCTCGGTGATGTCTTCGATCACGAGGGTGACGCCTGGTTCTCCGTCATCAAAGGTGGTTGGGATATGTTTGATTCGAAGGTAGAAGAGTTGTTTATTTTGGATATATTGTTTTTCGATACTGTGTTCCGTTCCGTCGAGTGCTTTTTTTGCGTTTTGTGCAAGCTCAGGGATTTCAAAGAAGGAAACAGCGAATGTTTGTATCGGTTTTCCGATGATGTCGGAGCGTTGGATTTCTATGAATCTTAAGAGGTTTTCACTGACTTGTAGAAATTTTAATTCGCGGTTCAGCAGAGCGATGTAGTCATGGGTGAGGTTGAGTAAGGCAGTGAGTGGTACTCTGGATGAGGGGAAAAAAACTTTTGCTGGGCCGAAGGTGACCATTTCGACATGGCCTGAGATGAGCAGGATATCGAGGTATTTTGCGACTGAGTTTCTGTTTATGTGGATTTCATGGGCGATATCGCTGACAGTCATTCCTTTCGGATTATTTTTTAGAATCGTTTTTATCTGTGCTAATTCCTCTTGATAACTCTCCACGGATGATTATCCATTCCTGTGTATTTATGCATTTCGTTATTGCCAATCAGTAATGCCATGCAAAGACAGAAAATTATATATACTACATCGCTGATGCTTGTATTGCCATGCATAAGCGCCTGGCAAAGTGGTGAAGGGATAAAAAAATATGAAATCTCCTCTAATAAAAACGCTGCGCAACCAACCCATCAAAACATCCGCCCGGGGGAGTAAAACACATTCAAACAGAAAAACAAGTCACAGCGTTCCTCCTCATCTCTTCCCACATCCCATCCTTCCTCAAACACCCAATAAGAAAAAATCCTTCCTACATTCATAAGGTACCTCTGTCGTCCAAAGCATCCCATCTTTCCTTTTCACAGAGGTACCTCCTCTTATTCCATCGTATCATATGTATTTTTGCCGGTTTTGACATTTTTACAAAGTAATTTTATATAGTAAAATAATGAAGATATATATGTATGAATGAGGTGCGATATTATCAAAAAAATATTATGATTGTTGACGACGACCCTGATATAGTCCTAAGCCTACAGGATCTTTTTGAAAGAGAAGGATTTCAGGTCACCACCGCAGAAAACGGAAGAAATTGCCTGATCGAACTTGAAAAAGGCTTTCAGGGAATCATCCTCTTGGATCTTATGATGCCAATCATGGACGGGATCGAAACCATAAAGAAAATGACCACTGATGGATTCACCGACGATAACATCATAATCGTACTGACCGCAAAACGTATTCAAGGAGAAGAGTTCAACGAAATCTACCCGTATATCGCTGATTACGTCACCAAGCCATTTGATATCAGCACCCTGTTAAATACCGTGAAAAAAATCGCGCAAAAACCACCGGTCAAACGAAGATACTAACAACAACTTTTTTTTATTTCTATTAGAAAAACTATATAATATTGATGAGTCTTATAAAGTAAAGAGAAAACATGACAAAATCGTCAGCTCATACTATACAAATCGTTCTCGTTGTACTCATAGTGTTTCTACTGAGCACCACAGCCTCATCCATCTCGTTTCCACAACAAAAAAAGGGAAACACAGTAGTCGTTTCGAATCAGGGTTTACAGACAACTAGCAGTCAAAAGATCTCAGATATTCTATCCATGATTGATGAAAACCTCATTCTGGACTATCTTCAAAATATCGTTGGCTTTGGGCCTCGTAAGACTGGGACCTACGGATGCGAAAAAGCAGCTCAATATATCCATAAGCAATTCACAGACAATGGACTTCTCGCACGATATCAAAACTGGACCGGGCGGGGAAACGAACTCATCCCCCACAGATATACAAGCCAAAACGTAGAAGGAACCATACAGGGATCTGACCCGACCGATACATCAATCATCATTTTCAATGCACATTATGATTCCGTCGCAAAAGGACCAGGGGCGAACGATGATGGCTCAGGTACTGTCGCCGTACTGGCAGCGGCCTATGCATTGAGCCGCTTTGATTTTAAACGAACCGTTAAATTTGTCACTTTCGCAGGAGAAGAAATCGGATTAGTCGGAAGTCAAGCATATACAAAGGAAGCGTACGAACGAAATGATAATATTCTAGTGGAAATCAATGCAGACATGGTCGGACATGACGAAGGCAGCAGAACGATGACTGTCACCGCGACAGAGGACGCAGGATGGGTCGCAGAAATCTTCCAACGCTTGAATGCAAATTATTCGATTGGACTGACCGTCAATCGCGGGACAATAAATAGAGAAACTCATAATCTGGGCGGAAGTGACTTCTCAGCGTTCCTCCCCTATAGCTGGGAATGTGTCTGCTGCTGGGAAGGAGACCATGATCCAAACTTCCATTCACCACAAGACAACCTCACGAATGTAAACCTCAGCTATCTCGTCAATACGACCCGTAACATCGCAGCAACACTTGCCTATCTAGCGGATATGGACCAAACACCTCCACAAGTACGGATCACTTCGCCACGTGTCGGATTCCTCTATAAAGAGGGAATCCAAAAACACCCGCTTGATGAGTTCAAAACGACCGTCATCAACAATATCTGGATCTGGGCAGAAGTCGACAATGCCACAATACCGATTCAACGAGCTGAGTTTTACTATGATGGAAAATTAGTCTATACTGACACCGAGGCTCCATTTGCATGGGAGTTCAACAAGTTCTCCCTGCGGAAACATCAGATAATAGTGGTGGTGTTCGATTTATTAGGCAGAAACTCCTCAGATTGGAGAGAAATCCGTTTCATCAATCTCTTAAAAAGAATCAGTTAATCATCCGTCCCATCGTAGAGATTATTGTAATGGGCATGAAGATTAATGAGGAGTTCAACGATTCAATCTTTTCCCTCATTCACCCATCCTATTCTTTTTTAACATTGAAATAGATAATGGCACGTAAAACATGGAACGAGGACTGGCATCATTTGACATCTATGTCATCGTCTCAGAACTCAAAAACCTGAGAGGATGTTTCGTAGAAAAAATCTATCAGCTGACTCGCGACGAGATCCTGCTGAGAGTGCAGCAGAAAACAGAAGGCCAAAAAGAAGCACTGTTTATCCGAAACGGAGAACTCATTTGCCGTACCCAAAGGTCGTTTGATGCTCCTGAGAAGCCCTCGTTGTTCGCCATGACATTGCGAAAATACCTGTTGAATGGGAAAATCAGTGACATCACCCAACATGAATTCGACCGCATCATACAGATAAAAATCGGGAGAAAAGAAGGGGACTATACATTGGTATGCGAGCTTTTCTCCAAGGGCAATATCATTCTTCTGAACCCAGAGGGAAGAATCATCCGCCCGCTCATCTCAAAAGAATGGGCTTCCCGGGTGATCCGAAGCGGTGAGATCTACCAACCACCACCATCGCAGACGAACCCGTTTCATCTCTCGGAACAAGAATTCAATGAACTCCTCTCAACCAGCTCAAAAGACCTTGTACGAACCCTTGCGACCTCCGTGAACCTCAGTGGGATGTACGCAGAAGAACTATGCATGCGCGCTGGCGTTGATAAGACGACAAAAACAAGAGAGATCGATGCATCAACCATGAAAAAATTATACGAAGAACTACAAAAACTCCTCTCAGTTTTTCAAGAAAAAAACATTCATCCCGTGTTCGTCAAAAAAGATCAGGCTATCATTGATATCCTCCCGTTCCCCTTTCTCAGTTATACCACTATCGATTATGAACCAACAGCGAGTTACTCCAAAGGCCTTGAACTGTTTATCCCCGACCGAAAAATCCAGAAACCTAAAGAAACAATACATCGGAAAAATATTGAAAAGTTACAGCGACAGCAAATACAACAACAAGAATTAATCGAGGTATTCAAAAAAAATATTGAACAAAAGAAACGAGACGCTAATCTCTTGTATCTGAATTTTCAAGTATGCGAAAAACTCCTCCAGGAAATCGCAGCCCTGCTCAGACAAAAAGAAAAAAACGAAGCAATCAATAAGATTCGTCAGAATCCATTGGTAAAGCTGTTCGACCCAACTACTAACGAACTCGTCATCTTGTTAAGTGATGAAGAAGGCAATAAGATTGAAATCGGTTTGGATTTCCGTAAAAGTGTTTCTGAAAATGCTGATCAAAAATACGACGAGAGTAAAAAAATCCAGGAGAAATTGAAAGGAGCACTCGAGGCAGTCGAACAGACAACACATGATCTTGCCACGAAAAAAGACGTTGTGGTCGTCGAAGAGGAGAAAAAAGTGACACATGGGAAACAATGGTGGTTTGAGCGATTCCGCTGGTTCATCTCAACAGAAGGAAACCTGGTGGTGGCTGGACGAGATGCCTCAAGTAACGATATCGTAGTAAAGAAATACCTATCAGATGGGGATCGGTACGCCCATGCTGACATCCATGGCGCACCTAGCTGCATTATTAAAAGTAAAGGAGTAAACGATGAAAAAATCCCTATTTCTGAAAAAACACTTGAAGAGGCATGTCTATTTGCCGCATCCTATTCGCGCGCATGGAACCAGTTCGGTGAAGCCTCAGCATACTGGGTGCTACCAGAACAGGTCAGTAAGACACCAGAGAGTGGGGAGTTCGTCCCGAAAGGCGGATTTATCATCAGAGGAAAACGAAATTATTGTCGATGTAAACTCGAGGTCGCTGTTGGTCTCATCCCATTTAGAGATGGAGAGAAACTCATGGGTGGCCCTATCACCGCCGTTGCGACACGAGCGGTGAAAGGATACGCCATCCTTACCCCAGGTACGACGAAGAAAAGCATGATTGCGCAGAAACTTGCGAAGGCATTTCAAGTCTCGACCGATATGGTCGAAAAAGTGCTCCCACCAGGCAATTGTACTATTATAAAAACCATGGGATTTGAATTACGATAGGTGAACGGCTGTGAAGGTTATCTTTAAAGACCCAAGAAGTGGTGAAATAAAACTGATACCTGAAAACCTTGATGACATCTGGCATCTGTATAACATCATCGAAGAAGGGGATTTGGTTCGAGCAGTGACCTTCCGTACCGCAGAGGGTGAAAAAGCAGATAAACTTCGAGCAAAAAAAGCTGAGAAGAAAAAAATGAAACTCGGGATCTGTGTTGAAAAAGTAACCTTCCATGAGTTCTCAAACAGACTTCGCATCCAAGGCGTCATCAAGGAAGGCCAGCAGGATCTCGGTTCGTACCATACCTTCAATGTCGATGCCGAGGAGATGCAGCCGCTCTCCATTCTGAAAGAACAATGGAAAGCACATCAGTTGCAACGGATCGATGAAGCGGTTCTCCAGCGCACAGAACCCATGCTGGTGTTCGTGTCCCTTGATGATGATTCTGCAACGGTGGCTCTCCTTTATCAGAGCGGCGTGCAACTTGTTGCTGAGATCGACGCGCATCGTTCGGGTAAGATGTATGAAAGCAAAGAAACCACCCCGGAGTATTACGGTGAAATTTTCTCTGTGATAAAGACAGTAAAAAAGCCTGATTCACCCCTGGTTGTGATTGGTCCAGGGTTTACACGAGAAAACCTCATGAAAACTGGAAAGGAAAAGGAGCCATCGCTGTTTAAGGATTGCATCACTCATGCGACCGCGAACGCTGGGATGAATGGCGTCCATGAAGCACTCAAGGTTGGTATCGTCGAACAAATCACCAAGGAGAATCGTGTTTCGAAAGAAACCCAGGCTGTTGAGAACGTGTTTGAACAAATTAAAAAAGATGGACCTGTGACGTATGGAATGAAAGAAGTTGAAGACGCACTCTCGCGAGGTGCCGCAGAACACCTGCTAATATCAGATGTTTTGATACGAACGAAAAACGGGGAATATCTGCTTGATCTAGCCCGAAAAACCCACTGTGAGTTCATGATTATCAACACGATGCATGATGCGGGAAAAAAATTCGAAGGAATCGGTGGTGTGGCAGCGCACCTTCGGTTTAAATATTAAAGAGGCTGTTAAATGTACCGACCGCACCCGGTGCTAATAATCATGGAGATATAAGGGGGTTGTGTTATTTGCTCATCAGTCCAGAAATCATCTGGCGGCATGTCAGAGTTTCCTCCAGTATTCTTCGTGGTATCCAATTTTAGGGCACCCTCATAGTACTGATAGGAGATTTTTAATTCGAAGTCATTACCCTTATCACGCATTTTTTTCAAGAAGCGGAGT
Source organism: Euryarchaeota archaeon UBA33 (assembly GCA_002506745.1). Classification (GTDB taxonomy): domain Archaea; phylum Thermoplasmatota; class E2; order DHVEG-1; family DHVEG-1; genus SM1-50. The sequence continues at coordinate 18,608 of DAYE01000102.1, read as the reverse complement.
TCTCCGATGTGGCAGCTTACATTGATTTTAATATCCTTATCAGTCCAGGAGTCATCAAAATAGGGGGATGTCTGGAGTTTTTTTTGCGCGTCTTGTTCATTTTCCGCTTTTATTGGCCCATCTGGAGGGATAATATTATTAACGATGGTATAGCTGATGGTTCCGAATCCTGTTTTTGGCGCACTTTTGTCTGTCTCTGAAAAAGAATTCATCCCATCTGGCATGCTGACGTCCAGGGTAAAGCTGTCCAATCCCATTCGTTTCAGAAATGTCATATGATCATCGGTCCAACTGAGGTTAAAGGTGATACTGTTCACATTGCTTTCAGGGATGGCGACTGTCCCCTCGTACGGGGTTTTTTTCCCAGCGAAATCAGAAAGTGTTGTAAGAGTGCCGTTTCGTAAGTTCCAGGTAACATTATAACTTTTTTCACTAGTTATCAATGAAGAATAATCTGTTGGTGCTTCTGGTGATTGGTACATCGCCACACCAACACCAGCGATAACAAGAATCACCACGGCAACAATGATAATGATTTTATCATTCTTTTTTAAGGAGATCATAAAGTCACCTGTATCTTTATTATTTAATCGCTACGATAATGTATAAAGATAAGTATGCTTCCTCCTTTATTAAATTTTTCCTCAATATATATATTTAATAAAGTTTTAATCTAACAGAAGTAAATATGAGAGTTATTTCATACAAATAGATATGGCAGCCCCACACCTTGAACACGCTCCTTGGGCCAGTCCTTTGAGATCTACAGAGAAGCCATATCGTTCAATCAAGAGGCTCTTACAGGAGGGACAGTACGTGTTGTCGTAGTCCCCATGGCCGATATTTCCAAGATAGACATACTGAAGACCAGCGTCTTTTGCGGCTGTATGACACGCAAGAAGAGTGCTCAGAGGGGTCGCTGGAACATCAGTCATTTTATAATCCGGGTGGAACCGGGAGAAATGAATAGGGGTATCTCCTCCAAGTTTCTCTCCAACCCATTGGCAAAACTCTTTGATCTCGCTTGGAGTATCATTGCGACCTGGGATCACAAGGTACGTAAGCTCAAGGTGAACCCCGAGTTTTTTCGCACGCTCACAGGTTTGTAGGACAGGTGCTAATTTCGCTTTACAGAACTTTTTATAGAACTCCTCATGGAATGCTTTGACATCGATATTCATCGCATCGAGATACTGGGCGATTTCTTCGAGTGGTTCTTCTTCGATATATCCATTGGTGACGTATACAGTGTACAGACCCGCTTCTTTGACCATTTTAGCAGCTTCTCTTGTGTATTCATGCCAGATCGTTGGTTCATTATAGGTCCAGGCGACACCCGCGCAGCCTTTTTCTGTAGCAATCGTACTGAGTTGTTCTGCAGGGATATCTCGAAGAGTCTGTCCATCTGGACGTGCCATTGAGATTTGATAGTTCTGACAATGGTCACATCTGAAGGTACATCCAACAGAGCCTAACGAAAGGACACGAGACCCTGGGTAGAAATGATACAATGGTTTTTTCTCAATCGGATCAATCGCTATCGAAGAACACGCTTGATAGATAAGACTGAAAAGTGTCCCATTTTCATTTTTTCTCACACCGCAAATCCCGTGTTTCTCAGGGGCGATGATGCAATGATGCGGACAGAGAAAACATTGCACAATTTGATTTTTCATTGGTTTCCAAAACAATGCCTCTTTTTTCATCTTAGGATTTTCAATGAATGAGGCTTTATTAATGTTCTTATAGGATGAGTTCGCCTCTACTTCGGAACAGGCCTCGATGCGGGTATTCATCGTTGATTTGCGGCTGCATGGATTTGAAATTCTTATATTTCTCATCAGTGCGAAGCATGGCTCTGGCATAGTAGAATGCTTCTTCGACGGAAGCTTGTCCGTCTTGGAATATCTTCATTTTTCGGAGGACTCCTCGATCGAATAACCCAGGTCTGTAACCATCCGCGTTCCCCGTGGAGAGTCCCTCAAACCATAACAATGTGAAGATCGGACCTTGGATCGTGCTTGCGTACCCGGCACGGAACTTACTGGTTCCTGAGATCACGACTCGCCCGTTGTCAGGGATGCCTGACCGCAGTAACAATGAAGTGCGTAGGCTGAGAATCGTCCTGTCCGCAAACCCTCCTGTGTAACACGCATCAATGATTATTGCTACTTTCTTGGATTGCAGGGGTGCAAGGACGTCCCCAAGTTCTTTGTCCGTGATGGTGTCATCCCAGAGGAAAATCTCGCTTCTCTGTAGGATTTTTCCGCCAGTGAATGTTTTATTGTTATTGCCGACTCCGTGATCGAAAATCCAGATGAATACTTCGCTATCTGGGTATGTATTGGATTCGTTGATAAGGTACTGCAAGGAGGCTATGACGTTTGTTTTGGTCGCGCCTTCATAGGTGATATCATATTCATGGGTCCGTTCTTGTAATGTTTTTTGTTTGGTGCCATATCCGTTGTCGCTGCGAATCCAGCCATCATCAAAAAGGATCATGATCTGGGATGTCGGATACTGGTTTTTTTCAATGAAGTACGCTGCCATCTGCTCTGCGAGATAGAGGCCGCCGTTGCCTAGTTTGGTATCATTGTTTTTTGGGAAGTTTGCTGCTACGATGAAGATCGCCCATTTATGGGTTCCGGAGTCGACAGGGGTCGGGTTATTCACTATCACCGTTATTGATACGATCTCCGAGTATTCCTTGCCGTTGTAGGATCGTGCACTGATATTGTATTGTCCGTCTAGCAGTGTATAGGTGGTCCAGTCATAGCTCCAGAGTGTTGTTCCGGTGATGGTCACCCAGTTGTTCCCATCTATTTTTACTTGGACGCTATTGATGATTTCTTCTCTATCAGGGTTCTCTGCTGTACCGCTGATCATCACGAGTTTGGAGACGATTGCCCCATTAGATGGATAGGTGATGGTAACGGTGGGTTTGCCGTTGTTGAAATTAAAATTTTTACCAAAGATCCCCATGTAGTTACCGATGAGTAATAGGAAGACGATTATGACAGTAAGAGCGATTAGCCATTTGTATCTCATTGTTCTCAGTATACTATGTGTCTTTTACTCCTTTAAAACCTTTGTTGAACAGCCCTTACCTGATTGTTTTGTTAAAAATCATGTTTTTTGAAATGTTCGTATCCCTTGTTGGGCAATAGTTTCTTTGTTCCGTTTTCAAGCAGAATAATCTTCCTTTTTTGTGTCACAGTCCCAATTGGTGTGAAAGTGACACCATGTTCTTGTAACGTCCGTTTGGTTTTTTCAAACTTCCGAGGTGGTATGGTCACCAAGAGTTCGTAGTCCCCGCCAAAATGCAATGCAAGAGAGTACGGATCAACATCATGCTCTGCATGAAACTGTTGATTCAGTCCGGAGGCAAGTGGGAGAGCGTCTTTGTCTATTTCAAATCCTACCGCGTTTATCTCCTGCAGCTGATACAACGATGCAGACAACCCATCAGAGAGATCCATAGATGATGTTACAGAGTGAAACTGTGCCAATAGCCTTCCTTCTTTTAATCTTGGTTGAGGTTCTAACAGCGCCTTGGAAAGTTTTTTTTCTTTTTTGTTTCTTTTTAAAGCATAATATCCAACACCGGCTTTTCCTAACGTGCCTGTCACCGCGACAACATCGCCAGGATGTGCACCAATTCGTGACATGAACTCGTCTTTTTTTATGGTGCCAAACGCAGTTCCGCATAAGGTTATCTGTGTTGTCTCTTTTGTGTCTCCTCCGACGATCGTTGTCCCAAAACGGACTGCACAGGCATTGGTTCCTTCTGTCAGCTCTTTGAGAAACGTTTCTGATGTTTTTTTAGGAAGACCAAATGAACAGACAAGACCAAGCGGGGTTCCTCCTTTTGCTGCGATATCGGAAAGGTTGATAGCAACAAGGAACCATCCCATCTGATACGGCGTCATCTGTTTTGGGATATGGGTCCGTTGAGACATCATATCGGTGGTGACCAACAGATACTTGTTCCCCATTTCAATCGCAGCGCAATCATCCCCGTTTCCAAGGGTATTTTTTCCTTTTGTAAGAATCGTTACGATCCTTTGAATCGCCACTCGTTCCCCGAGATCCTCTAATCTTTTCACAACTATGACAACCCTATACGCATAAAAAAGTTTATCACAACCAGTATGTTTCGCTATACAGGGACAATAGAGGCGATCCTTCTTGAAGAAAATGACGTATAAGAACAGCGGCGTTGACATTGAAGAAAAAGAAGAGGCTATCAAACAGCTGTTATCAAGTATCCTTACCAAGCGAAAAGGTACCATTGGCAGACCCATGGGGGGACATTATGCCGGGCTGATCGAATTTGGGGACTACGCTCTTGTGCTATGCACCGATGGTGTTGGGACCAAGGTCAGGATAGCGGAGGCATTAAAAAAGTATGATACGGTCGGAATCGACTGCATTGCGATGAACGTCAATGACGCGTTATGTGTCGGTGCGGAGCCGCTCGCCTTTGTCGATTATCTCGCGATGGATAACCCAGACCCAAAGATCACCAGGGAGATCGGCAAGGGCCTTGAGAAAGGAGCGAAACTGTCGAATATCTCGATCGTCGGCGGGGAGACTGCTGATCTACCAGAATTGATTAACGGCTTTGACCTTGCTGGGACCTGCCTTGCGTATGTGAAGAAGAACCGGATCATCCTTGGTGACAAGATCAAAGCGGGTGATGCGATCATCGGACTATCCAGCAGCGGTATCCATTCGAATGGGTACACTCTTGCCCGACGGGTAGTCGAGGAAGCAGAGTTCTCATATACGGATGAATTTCCTGAGGGGTTGTACCCGAAAAAGACCATCGGGGATATCATGCTGACCCCAACCAGGATTTATGTCAAAGAAATCCTTGAGTTGTTCAAGAAAATCGATGTCCATGGACTCGCGCATATCACTGGCAGCGGACTATGGAATATCCCCCGCTTAAAAGAAAAAGTAAAATACATCATAGAGGACCCCTTGGAGCCTCAGCCGATTTTCACGTTCCTGCAGCAGTACGGCAACATCGATATGTATGAGATGTACCAGATCTTCAACATGGGCATGGGCTTTACCGTCATCGTGGAACATGAGGATGCTGAAGAGACAATCAAGATTCTTCAAAACTATTCTGATGCTACGGTGAAACGTGTTGGGACTGTCCAGAAAGGAACCGGGGTTGAGGTGCCTCAACTTAAGTTACGGTACCATTAATAACTTTCTTTGTAGGATGCTATGAGAATCGGAACTGTCGAGATACCGAACCGTTTTGTGCTTGCGCCCCTGGCTGGTATTAGCTGTACTGCATTCCGGATGTTATGTAAGGAAAATGGTGCAGGATTGATCTATACCCAGATGATTGATACTGTCCTCATCAGCGGAAAAACACAAAATGACGTCAAACAATTCCTGAACATCCAAGAGATGGAACGACCCGTGACCGTTCAGCTCATCGGTAGTGAAACAAACGCCCTTATAAAAGCAGTTCAAGCAGTCGAGGAGTTCGCTGACATCATCGACCTGAACGTCGGATGTATCGAAGATGATTATCTAAAGAAAGGATGTGGTGCCGCGCTTCTGAAAGACCTCCCAAAGCTTGAGGCACTGCTCAAAGCGATGGTGGATACGACGGAAAAACCGGTGAGTGCGAAGATCCGTATCGGCTGGGACAATCAGCATATCAATGGCGTCGCAGTCGCACAGCTGGTTGAGAACGCAGGAGTGTCTGTAATCAGTGTCCATGGCCGTACAGCAGACCAGGGCTATGCAGGGAAAGTCAACTGGACCATCATGAGACAGATAAAGGAAAAAATAAAAATCCCCGTGATAGCAAACGGCGATGTCACATCTTACAACAGCGGGCTTTCGTTGCTATTAAAGACCGGCTGCGACCTGGTGATGATCGGCAGGCAAGCGCAGCACTGCCCATGGGTATTCCAACAAAAACCGGTCGATATCAAACAACAGATCCTCCGATTCATCGAATTGTACGAGCAGTATGAAGTGCGACAATCACCAGTTGAGGTTGCTGATCATGTGTTCTGGATGCTGCGAGACTTCAAAACATCTGAAGACACAAAAAAAGTGCATTTGATTCAAACAATCCCGCAGATCACACGATACGTGAAGCGTTTATAACAAGTTGGATAACATACAACAAACCAACGATGAGAAGTTGATGGAGCAGATAGATGATCAGTGAGTGTCTGCCTAAAAAACAAAATCCTCGACTCAGAATGGGCTGGAAATGATCCTTCAATGAAAATGTTCTTGTATTGTTTTGATAGTAACGATTCCCAAGAAAAATCCCGATTAACACCACACCAAACCAGGGGAGCAAGGGAAAATAATCAAGGGTGTAAAAACCTGAAGGAACAAAACCCAGCCATAGCAACCAAGGGAAATCAACGATTACTGTAACTCGGAGAATTATACCAAGGATGATACAAAGAACTCCAAGAATCAGCGGGAAGGTTCGAAATCGAATGAAAGGATAAGCCAAGAGAATCGAAAGGCCGATGCAATGCAGGACGCCAAACACAATGTATCCCTCATGAGGATACACCCAGGTGACAAGCGTGATGAGCAGGCCTAACCCAAAAACACTGGTTCCTCGTTTCAGAAATTTTACCTGCAATTGTCGATTTGATAAATTTTGTTGTGCACGAGAATAGCTTACCGTAAGAGAAATACCAACCAACAGCAGAAAGGTACTACTAATTGGATATAAAAACAGCAGAACAGGGGGAGAATCTAAATCTGCCTTATATAACCCGAAATAGTTCAGATCAAATACAAAATGATACACGATCATAAGGAGGATTGCGATACCGCGGAGAAAATCTATCTCCCAAAACCGCTCTGATGGATTCTTTTGCACGAAATCAGCAGAAAAGAAATGTATTTATAAATCTGATGAAAAAAAAGAAAGTAGCGGGGAATGGATTTGAACCATTGGTCTACGGGTTATGGGCCCGTCGGGATTTCCTGACTACCCCACCCCGCTATCAACAGTGGTCACCACCTACCGATGTTGGAGTATCTTTCGGGAATACCGTTGCCTATACTTAAACCTAGCACTCGGATACATCCTATAGACGAGAGGAAACGGAAAGTTTTAATACCTCAACTGAGGAATATAATAGGAGAAGAGATGATGGAGAAAAAATTACTTGAAACACGCTTGGTGAGACGACATTCACAATTTCCCACCGTATGTATTTACTGCAACAAATCAATCCCCCCGGATGATCTTCATTATGTTGAAGAGGGGATAACCACACATATCCATTCGCTTATCGCACGGAAATATTGTGATGTGTGCTACACCAAGTATGGGGAACAAATTCTGTTACATGAAAAATCAATGTAACTCCACAAAGAGATAATGTTTTATTCTTTCCAAACCTTTTTCAGTAGGAGATGATATTAGCGGTATGCAGAAATGCAGGGGTACCCGAGCTTGGTCCAAGGGGCAGGGCTTAGGAGTGCTTGGAGGTATTAAATCGTGAATAGAATCTCGACAATAGCAAAAAAGAACAAAAATATTGCAGCTGCAATAATTGTTCAAGCAATAATTGATGAAGGTGCTATTGGAGCAGATGGATCTATTACGATCACCTATACAAGTAAGAAAAACGCTGTTTATCTTTGGGATATAGCCCACGCCTGGGATTTCGTTCATCCAATGAGGAAGAAGCAATATTTCAATCACACAAAATGGTGTATAAGTTTTCGAGCGGATAAACGAAAAGAATTGTATGATTTAGTTGGGCCACTACCTGATCCACGCCACGATAAAATGTTCCGTCACATTCTAAGGAACCATATTGGTGGTCCCTACAAAAACGGAAGAGGGGAATCAGAAAAGATGATATTAGCACTGCTGAAAAAGAGAGCTAAAACCGTTCGTCAATTGGCATATGATCTTGATCTTTCAGCATCTTCTGTGAGAAAACATCTGAGAGTTCTCCGCAATAAAAAACAAGTGATTGTAAGTGGCTTTGATAAACAATCAATATATAAAAACCAGCGGACAGCCGAAATTTGGGCTTACTGTACACTTTAGCACTAAGAGACCCTGTTGCGTAGGCACACGAGCGTTCAAATCGCTCCCCCTGCACTCATTAATTCAGAGGGAACAATGAAAATCATCGCATTCACCGGTATGCCTGCTTCAGGAAAATCAGAGGCAGTCCAACTCGCGAAAGATAAAGGAATACCGGTTATTCGTATGGGTGATCTGGTCTGGGAGGAGACCCAGCGACAAGGTAAAGCACTCAATGACAAAAACGTAGGTTCCGTCGCCAGCAGCATGCGGAAAGAATATGGTATGGACATCTGGGCNNAGTATTTCAAAAAAGAACTCGGAATAGATTTTTTTGTTATTGCGATAGAGGCCCCTGATGAACTGCGGAGGAAACGGGCGATAGCCAGGGGAAGAACCGATGACAGCAAAAACCTCAAAGACCTCGAGGAACGGGACAAGCGGGAGATTTGTTGGGGTCTGCAAAAAGTCATCGCTGACGCTGACATCGTCATCCCGAACAACGGCAGCATTGAGCAGTTTCGAAAAAAGGTGCTCACCGTGTTTGATAAACTCTGAGGAACGATACCTTAATCTATCTATTTTCAGATTAGGCGGCGCGATGCTTATGTTCGAAGCCAAAGTAACCGTTCAACTCAAGAAAGGTATCTCAGACCCGGAGGGGGTAAACACCCTCAAAGCGATTCATCTCCTTGGTTTTAAGAAAGTGCAGCAGGTGAAAACCATCAGGACGTTTGATCTCCTCATAGATGGGACCGATATAAACCAGGTGAAGAAAGACGTCGAACAGATCTGCCAGCGGTTACTGACCAACCCGGTGATCCATCATTATGAGATAGCGATTGAACAAAAAAAGTAAGGGGGAGTGTATGTGCAAATCGATAGTTTATTCAAAAAAATAAGAGCAGATATTGAGACCTACGAAGTTGATCTGCATGCTGCCTCTGACAAGGAGCTTCTTGAGATCAGCAACCGGATGGAGCTTGCACTCGCGCTTCCTGAGATGAAACGGATTAAGGAGTATTTTGGGAAACAGGGGCGGAACCCGACCGATATAGAACTGCAGGCACTCGGGCAGGCATGGTCTGAGCATTGCTGCTATAAATCATCAAAAGTACCTTTGAAAAAATANNGACGTGCTTTGCATGGGTGCTCAACCGATCGCCTATATCGATCCTTTGTTCTTCGGACCCTTGGATTATCCACTTGAGAAACTCCCGAAAGGAGTCAAACACCCGGTCTATCTCTTCAAAGGTGTCGTTGATGGTATTCGTGATTATGGGAACCGTATTGGGATCCCGACGCTTGCTGGACAAGTCTACTTCCATGAGGGGTACACAGGGAATTGCTTAGTCAATGTCGGCTGTATCGGCATCATGAAAAAACAGGAGCTGGTACACAGCTGGGCGAAAGCACCAGGGAATGTNNTCCGCGGAGCTGACCGATGAAAGCGAGGAAAGAAGCAGGTCCGCAGTGCAAGTTGGAGACCCCATCACCAAAGAACCTGTTATCCATGCGTGTCTGGAATGCAACAGGAAAGGTCTCTTGGAAGGCTTCAAGGATTTCGGCGGCGGGGGACTTTCCTGTGTCTCTGGGGAGCTTGCGTACTCCGCGAACATGGGAGCAGAGATCCATCTTGACAACGTGCCATTAAAAGAGGAGGGACTCAAACCCTGGGAGATCTGGGTCTCAGAAAGCCAAGAACGCATGATGATGCTGGTCGCACCGGAGAACGTCGAGACCGTGCTTCATATCTGCAAACAATGGGATGTTACTGCAGCTGTGGTCGGGAAAGTCATTAAAGAGCAGATCATCCGGGTGTTCCTCAAAGGACAGAAGATCCTGGAGATGGATTTGGAGTTCATGACCGGCGGCCCGGTCTATGATGAATGCACACGACCAGTCCTAATCAAGAAAACAGAGGTTGCTGAGAAAAAATTTCCACGACCTGATCTAAACAAATCATTACAAAAAGTGTTATCATCGCCCAACATCGCATCGAAAGAATGGGTGATCCGCCAGTACGACCATGAGGTACGGGGAAACACCGTGATCAAACCATTACAAGGAAAACTAGGAATGGAGACCCATGGGGATTCGACGGTCCTAAAACCGTTGGAAGACTCGTGGAAGGGTCTTGCGGTGACCGCTGATATCAACCCACGGTTCATGGAGCGCGATCCGTACTGGGGCGCGATGTCCGCGGTCGATGAAGCATGTCGGAACCTTGTCGCTGTTGGCGCGGTCCCAGACTCGCTGCTTGATTGTCTGAATTTCGGCAACCCGGAAAAACCAGAGCGGATGGGGGAATTTTATGAAGCCTGCCGTGGGCTTGGTGATATCGGCCGGGCTCTTGACCTGCCGTATGTCTCAGGGAATGTGAGTTTCTACAACGAGTCTGTGAAAACCGCGGTCCCGCCGACGCCGGAGATCTTCGCAGTCGGAATCGTCGATGACATCAGAACCTGCATCACCAGTGATTTTAAGACCGAAGGAAACCTGGTCTATCTTGTTGGAAAACAAACTGAGAAAGAACTTGGTGGATCTGAATACTATAACATGATGAAGGTCGAGGGTGGTATCGTCCCAAAGACTGATCCGGAGATTCTAAGGCACTGTATGAACGGTCTGCTTGCGGCCATAAAGAAACAGTATATTGCTGCGTGTCATGATCTGAGTGAAGGCGGCCTTGGAGCCTGTCTTGCGGAGATGGCGATCGGTGGAGATATGGGTGCAACTATCGATCTCTCAGAGGTGAACAAAGAATTACGAACTGATTTCAAAATATTTTCTGAATCAAATACGAGATGGGTCGTTGAGGTGAAAATAGAAAAGCAGACCCAGTTTGAGAAGCAAATGCAAAAGGATCATCTTCATTTCATCCTCCTCGGAAAAACCAAAGGAGATCATCTGATATTCAAGGATGATAAAAAAACAGTCATTAATCTCCGTGTCGATGTCCTTCGGGAGTGCTGGCGAAATCCAATATGGGAGTTCATGGGATAAAAAAAATCATTTGAGGATGGATTATTTTTTTATCGCCTTCATCCCAGCTTCGAATGCTTTCTTGTTGATTTCTTTGTATTTCTCAGGAACGTCCTCAAGAATCGTTTCCAGAAGCACCTCCGGTTTAAATGGTAAGACACCACTTGCAGCTAGTGCTCCTAACATCACTGTATTTTTCGTGATGATCGCACCTGCGTCTTTTGCGATCTGTGATGCATCAACCGGATGGAGTTCCGCGTGTGATGATAGTTCTTTGAATATTTCTTCGACCTTCGGGTATTGTTCTCCACCCACGGCGACCGTAAAAGGGATGATCGGGTTTTTATCAGTGATGATTTTTGTTTTTTTATTGACGTAGCAGATGTTCCGGAGTGCCTCGACCGGCTCCATGCTGAGGAGGACATCCGCAGTCCCACTATTAGGCAGTGGGCTGGAGACATCACCCATTCGGACGGTGCAGACGACCGCTCCCCCGCGTTGCGCCATCCCATGGATCTCTGAAACGAACACGCCGACCTTTGCTTTCACCGCGGCTTTGCCTAATAAATTCGCAGCGGTGATCACGCCTTGTCCGCCGACACCTGTCAAAACGATGCTGGTTTTCTTCTTCATTGTTTTCTCTCCGCTGAGATCGCGCCGAACGGGCAGACCTGCACGCAGTTTCCGCAGCCGTTACATTGTGCTGGGTCGATATGGACGCTGCCGTCTTCCGCGAAATACAGGGCAGGGCAGCCGAACTTGCCGATGCAGGTTTTGCATCGTTTGCAGATTTCTTGATTGATTTGGTAGAGCTGGATTTCCTCTTTGGCTTTTCGTTTCCGTTGTACTTCAAGCAGGATGCAGGGTGATTTGCTGACCACGACCGAGGGGCCTTTGAATTCTAATGCTCGTTTGAACGCAGCGGTGGTTTCTTTGATCTTGTTGGGGTCAACAATCTCGATATGTTCGATGCCGCAGCCTTTAACGACATCTTCGACTTTGATGAGTTTAGCAGGTCGTCCCATGCCGTCATAAGGTGTCCCTGGGTGAGGTTGATGGCCAGTCATCGCGGTGGTTCGGTTGTCCAGGATGGTGATGACGACATCATGGTTGTGATGTACCGCATTGATAATTGGTGGGATTCCAGAGTGGAAGAATGTGGAGTCTCCCATGAATGAGATGATCTTCTGATCGGTTGCAATGGAAAAACCGCATGCCATCCCAGCATTCGAACCCATGCAGAGAAGCACATCCGCTATTTCGAGTGGTAGTTCTTTGCCGAGGGTGTAACATCCGATGTCTGTTGGGTACACCGTGTCTTTTGGTGATGCTTTCTTGACCGCATAGAATGTGGCTCGATGTGGGCATCCTGGGCAGAGTGATGGTGGGCGTCGTGGTGCTTTCAAAGCGGATTGAGTTGGTCCAGGGAACGGATTTTTGACGTTGAAGATTTTTGAGAACGCGTCTGCGACGATATCTGGGGTGTACTCATAGAGTCGGGAGAAATGGCCGGTGGATTTTCCGTAGATCTTCACGTCAGCACCGATGTCATACGCGAGTTGTTTGAACTGGTTCTCAAGGAATGGTTCGAGTTCTTCGACCATCACAAGTGTTGAGCAGGATTTCATGAATTTTTCACATATGGTACGCGGGATTGGATGGGTCATACCGAGTTTGAGGATTCTTACGTTGAGGTCGAGCTCCTCTGCCATCTCCTTGACATAGGTGTAGGAAACGCCGGAGGTTACGACCCCGAAGTCCTTTGGTTTTCCAATCGTGATGATCTCGTTGAAGGGTGATTTCTCTGATATCTTCTCTGCTTCATCCAGTTGTTTGAGGAGGACTGGGTGTCTTGCGCGTGCGGTCGCTGGGACTGTGACGAGCAATGGGTCTTTTTTGAAGAATCCTTTTTTACGTGGTGGTTGCAAAGCATTCAGTGTGATGGGTCCTCGTGCATGATTTAATCGCGTGGTCGTCCGCAGGAGCAAGGGAAGTGAGAGTTTCTCTGATATCTCGAACCCGATCCGTGTCATCTCCTTTGCTTCTTGTGGCGTGGTCGGCTCCAGCATGGGTGCGCCGCCGAACAATGCGAAGTACCGGTTATCCTGCTCGTTCTGCGAGGAATGACAGTACGGGTCGTCCCCGGAGACGATGATATGACCGCCGCGGCAGCCTACGTACATGTACGTCATGAACGTGTCGCTGGCAACATTAAGGCCGACGTGTTTCATACAGGTCAACGCTCGCAGCCCGCAGAATGATGCGGCAGCGGCGACTTCCAAGGCTACTTTTTCATTGACGGAGTATTGGAAATAGAAACCAGGGTCTTTGTTCTGCCGGATCGCTTCTTTTGCGATTGCAGAGAACGTATCAGCGATCTCCGATGATGGCGTACCTGGGTAGGTGGTTGCGACATCGACGCCAGCCTCAAGGGCGCCACGGGTGATCGCTTCATTGCCTAACAGCAGTATCTGCTTTCCCGGATTCTCTTGTGTGATTTCAGACATCATCAACACCATTGAGGTAAAAGATGTTCAATTCCCCTGGATGTGGTAAAAAAAAGACAGCATATAAATGTAACCATACATGGTGGAACAGTTCTTGAAATCTTATAATATGATTTTATACATTGTTACAACGATAAACAAAAATGATGGGGATTGTTTGGAAAGAGGTTGCAATAATAATTTCTGGCCTCATCTCTGTATTCACTTGGAGTATACCAGGAGGTTTACCATCCTGTGATAGCGCACCTGCATCACTACTTGCATATACAACTACAAACAAGGTACTTAAAACAGTGGCTCTTTCATTGGTCTGGAAGGAATTAAGCTGGTAGTTGTAGAGTGCATCCCATCCCTCCTAGTGAGACCAGCATCCTTCCCTTTTTTATTCAAAAAGTTTTTTTCTTGCCATGACACGACATGGTTTTTTTGCACAAATACGAAACTATATGTACTCAACGCGGGTTACATAAAAACTGGAGAGATTAAGAAGGAGTTATCGGGATCACTTACACGACTACCATATCTGCTTGTTATCCTGATTTTTGCCTCTTCTTGACTGAAAAAAGACACTGGAGGGTTGGAGAAATATGACCACAAAAAACTATGTAATTATGGAACACAAGACAGTCCCGAAACAGGTACCGCTATTCGAAGAGCAAGACGATGGGAACCTGATACCATACATAAAAGAAGCATAACCCAGTCTTTTTGTGAAACACCCTGTGAACCACGGGTTGATTAAATCTACAACTTTTTTTTCAACACGTTTGTTTTCTTCAAAAAATAGGTATATCTATAAGACCGTTTATCCAGAGAATCCCGTGGAGAATCTTCAGAGAGCGAGTCAAGAACGGTCGTCGCCTGGGAGTATTTATATATATTATGATAATTCAATGGAGTGACCAAGAGATATGGTGCCGATGATAAACCCAGAAGAAAAAATACAGCGATACTATGATAATCTCTGGTCGGTCGGGAAAAAATTCAATCAAAAATTTCTCGATGGTGGTTTTCATTTCGGGTACTATGAAAAAGGTGTAATGAACTATCGAAAAGCGATCCAGAATATGAACAAATATATCAGCGGACTTCTTGGGTTAGGAGACGGGCAAGCATTCGATGTTTTGGAGGCGGGCTGTGGGATAGGGGCAACATCTCGATACTTAGCAAAAAAATATCCTGAATGCCATTTCACCGGAATATCCCTTGGGATGGAGGAAATTGAGCTAGCAAAAAAAATACAAAACCAACAGAATCTCACGAATATACAATTCCTCTCAGGGAATTACAAGAACACCGGCTTCCAGAATAACTCGTTCGATCGTGTATTTGCTCTCGAATCAATCGTCTATGCGATAAAGAAAGAAGATGTGATCAATGAAATCTCACGAATTCTTAAACCTCATGGCAAGTGTGTGATCATCGATGGTTTTTTCCCAAAGGATCAACCTTCGAGCTCATTTCTAAAAAATGCCTATATGTTGATGCTATCGAAACGTTCCATCCCTGGTGTCGTTTCATTGCAAGAAATGCAATCATACCTGAAATCCGCGGGGTTTACAGACATCGTCATCCATGATCTTTCAAAGCACATCAGCAAGCATTATTTATTTGGTGGGTTCTTCGTGAGTTTGAGAGGTTTAGTGTCCGCAGAGGTCAGACGGCTCATAAATAAAGGAAAAGGAAAAACCAATGAAGACACTGATAAAATAATCGGGGGAGCTGGTTTTCTTGAGATGCTTCTTGGGATAACCAAGAATCTGGGGTATTACACTATCGTTGCAACAAAAAAATGAACGATGGATGAATCAGAAAAAAAATTAGAAAGAAAAATCTTTTTTTCCGAGAAAAATCCATATAAATCTCAACAGTATTGCGAATCTCGTATGGTTAAGAAGGTTGCGCTCAGTATCGCAGGTTCTGATTCCTCAGCTGGTGCAGGGATCCAAGCAGACCTGAAATCATTCTCCTACCTTGGTGTGTATGGGACGACAGCTATCACCTGTATCACCTCCCAGAACACCCAACAGGTCAGAACGATCTACAAAGTCCCTGTGGATGTCATTGAACAGCAGATCGAAACCCTCTTTGATGATTTCACCATTGCTGCGGTGAAGACCGGGATGCTGTTCGACGAAGAAATCGTCCACGTCGTTGCGCGACAATTAAGAACACATCATCTTAAACCGGTTGTCGACCCGGTGATGGTTGCGACGAGCGGTGATGCGCTTTCGAACCATACATTTCTTGCTTCATTGAAAAAAGAACTGCTGCCTCATGCATATATGGTGACCGCAAACGTCCCTGAAACATGTCGCCTGACGGACATGAAAATCACGAAGCTAAAAGATCTTGAGAAAGCAGCCAAGGACATCTTTGAACTCGGCCCAGAGTATGTCGTAGTCAAAGGCGGTCATCTCCAAGCAGAAATGGTCACAGATCTCCTCTACGATGGGAAACAGTACTATCACTTCACACTGCCGAGGATACCTCAGAAAAAGGCGCACGGCTCAGGCTGCACATTGTCTGCTCTGATCACCGGGTTGCTTGCGTCTGGAGAATCACCGTTCACTGCGGTACAGAAAGCAAAATCCATCGTCTGGAGCATGATACAAGAAGGATACGCTCCAGGGAAAGGCGCTGATGTACTGAACCATTCCTCGACACTTCAAATCCCGCCTGTGGTTCAACACAACGAGCAATTCAACGTCTGGCTTCAGCTGAATAACGCTACTGAAACACTGGTCTCCTTTCTTTCAGCACAGTTCATCCCCGAGGTAGGCATGAACTTCGTCTATGCGCTCCCCAACGCAAAAACACGAACCGACGTCTGCGCTATCGAGGGAAGAATCACCAGATTCAGAGATCGATCCTTGTTATGCGGCCTGCTTGATTTTGGCGCTTCAAAACATGTGGCATCGATTGTTCTTGCGGCCATGTCATTTGATGCAACCATGCGATCAGCACTTAACATCCGCTATGCACAAAAAACCCTCCAGCTCTGCACCAAGCTTGGTTTTACCCTCGGCTCGTTCGACCGGAAATTCGAACCAGAGAAGACTTCCTCAACCATGGAATGGGGGACGAAACAAGCGATAACCACCTGCGGGTTCGTCCCTGATATTATTTATGATACTGGAGCGGTCGGAAAAGAACCCATAATTCGGGTGCTTGGAAAAGATCCGCACGACGTTCTTATTAAAATTAAGAAGATAGTGGACACTTCATTCCCATAAGATATAAAATTACGAAACCTATATAAATGATAACGTTTATAGGACCGCCTACTAACCTAGGAACTTACGGAGAGGTATAGTTTATGACAGCAAAAGAAGAAAGCGAAGAAAACGTGATCTATGTAGGAAACAAACCACCAATGAGCTACGTTCTGGCAGTCGTCACGCAATTCAACAGCGGGTCCACCGAAGTAGTTATTAAGGCACGGGGCCGAGCGATTAGCAGAGCAGTCGATGCAGCAGAGATAACAAGAAACCGGTTTGTCCAAGATGCAAAGATCAAGGAAATACGCATCGGAACAGAAGCTATCACAAACGAAGAAGGACGAACCTCGAACGTCTCATCAATCGAGATATCTCTGTCTAAGTAAAACTGGAGTATTATCACTAAATAATACTTCTTTCCTTTTTATTTTTCATTTGTAGAGAGTATCTTACCGATTTTTTTAAAATAATGTAATATTGATGGTTTTCAGATATGTTTTTAAAGGAGAACAGTGTTATTAAACTGGTTGAAAGGGGGAAAATGTATGAATGAGAAGAGAATGGTTTTTTATCTCTTTGCTGCCATTCCAATCGTATTATTGATAATATTCTGCGTGAAAAGTACAGATGGTTTTGAATCAAGTGACATACCAAGACCTGTCGGTTCACCTCTTTTTGAATCACGGATAGAAAGTTACTTGACAAATGGAGTGCTGACACCACAATTAAATTCGTTTGAACAATCTCGGACACAAGCAGATCTTCCTGTGGTAAAACCTTACGTTCCAAGAGTCGAAAAAGTGATTGCTTTTTATAATGGTGAAATAGTCGGTGGTCTCGGACCAAGCTTTTATCGAATAGACTGGGAAGCAGCAATCCGAATCACACCCCAAGAGCTTGCTCCCTACGATGACTGGGAGCTCATCGGAGCACGCTTTTATCATTGGGAAAACCATTCGAACGAAGGGTCGTTAAAAATTTACAAACAAGGTACTGAATCATCGCCAGGTGAACTAGTCTCTTCAGAGCCATTTAATGTTACTGGGAAAGGATGGAAAAGAATTAATCTTACAACTCCGGTTACTCTTGATATTACCAAAGATATTTGGACTTCTTTTCAGATAAAAAAACATGGATATGTCGATTATTCTATGGGTATTGATGCGGGTCCTGTGGTTTTTACGAAGGGAGATTGGATTTGGTTAGGTTCCTCATGGTCTGAACTTTGTGTTGTTGGTTATGATCTCAATTGGGGTATCGAAGCGATCATCGAAGGTCAAGGCGTGACACAATTAGCGATCGGTAACATCAAAGGACCCTGGGGGATAACAGCTGATGTGCAAAACATAGGTGAAGATAATGCTACATATGTCACCTGGTCTATCACAGTAACTGGTGGTCTATTCAAACGAATCAACGCATCTGCGACAGGAGCAGCGACAGTGCTTGTCGTTGGTGAATCAGAACCAATGAACAGTGGGATATTGTTTGGATTTGGTAAAATTAATATCGTCATTACCGCATCAGCACAAAACGCTTATGAGGTAACAGTGACAAAATCTGCGTTCTTACTCGGGCCTTTTGTTGTTGGAATTAGATGAAACTAAAGAGGGAAACGAACCATCGCATTTCTTTTTTTAAAAAAAAAGAGTAAGATTGAGCCAGTGGGATGGCTCTTCTTTATCAGGGTTATTTTTCTTTTTCCGGCAGCATGTAAGCGATATCGTCCCAGGGGTGTCGGTACAACCCTTGTTTCAGACGCTTCTGGTCAAGATAATGACCAATGAGCCCGATGCTTCGGCCAAGGACGAACAATCCGTTGAGTGCACCCATCTTGATGTA
>DAYE01000029.1 GCA_002506745.1 Euryarchaeota archaeon UBA33 | reverse complement strand
TATACAAGGAACTCGGATAGAACTCGGAACTCCCATACACCGCGGGATCCTTCACATACGCAGTCTGCTCATTTAACTCTGAGACTGGAGCGATACGCGCAGGAATAACCTCCTGGGTTAACATCAAGGTAGTGATATCATTCGCTGTACAGACCACCTGAATATCGGTCGACCCGAAAGGAATCTGATACGTCTTCACATAAATAGGCAATACCGGCCTATTTTGTTCTAATAATTGAGTCGTCGCACCATCAACCTGAATCTGAACAAACCCATCTTTCTCCGATAGCAATGGTTGTGATGAAAAGAGAACTGACGTTGATTCAGTTTTTACGTTCATTGCTTGTTCTTTTGAGACGTTCGTGGTGAACGCGGCTGCCCCTAGTCCACTTAGGACTAATATACCTACTATTATGATTGGTATGAATTTCTTCATATTATTCCCCATTACTATATTAACATCCCATCATATTTAAATTTAACTCTTCCAAAATAATAAATTGTCGTGACTCATAACTACTTTTTTTAAAAAAGTCTTGATATAAAGAGTAAATATTGTCATAATTGAAGCAAGAATACCACTCTGTAGATTATGAAATAAAATTTATTTTTCTTTTTTTGATTAGAAATGGTGGTTTACCGGTGAATTTACTCCCGTTAACCAAATTGATTTCTTAGATAAAAGTTAGATATTCATATAGAGATCATCAAGATTTAACTTGAACATAACCTTTTCAAGATCTTTTATATCGGACGTATATCCTAATTTATTTAAGAACGTATGTGTTTTGTAAAAAATGATCCATTCTTCGGGAACGCCGTTTATTGTTTTATGAATCGCACATTGATATAAGTGTTTACAAAATATAATACCATCTTCAAACGTCAATTTTTCTTCGTCGATAATTAAGCCCCCTATAACGATAGATTTCTTATAAAAGAAACATATATTTATTTAAAAATGTTTTTATATTAAAATTCTAATGAAAAACTACAACATCATCGGTAAGGATCAAGTTTCTTCTAAGAGGATCAGCGGGAATCACTTGGACGTAACAAGGTTGAAAACAATGTTGAAATCGATTTACTACCAAGGATGAAAAATGGAAGCGGATCATCCCATGCAAATAAAGCAAACTCGTTTCTAAGGTTATATGCCGGTAATATCGTGCGAAACTGTATCGATCTATCCCGCATCTGTGCCTGTATAGATTGTATATCTTCTAAGAAATATACCCATTTCACGGCATGATTCTGAACAAATAATGGATTTTCTGGAAGTGGTTTTTTAATCGCATCTAAATACGCCATATAGGGAAGATTACAACCATACCGAGATGGAAAACCATTTTGCATCCACACCCGAGGATTCACCTCAATGAATTTAAAAAGTCCGTCGCGGGGATCACGTTTAAACTCTGCATCAACAATCCCATAAAAGTCTATCTTCCGAATCAATGAGGTTGTCATCTGCTCAAGCATCGGTTCTTCTACATGTTGGATATAACACCCGTTTCCGAACCCAAGTGGCCATTCTCGAATCCGTTGATAGACGAACATCCCATGAGGAGTACCATGGTGATCATAATAGGCATTGAATCCAAACATTGTGTCAGCCTCACCAGGGATAATCTCTTGAAGCATGATCTCATGGTTTTTCTCATGGGCTTTTGTATATAACGAGAGTAGCTGTTTTGGAGAAGATGCGATAAACAGCTTTGTGTTAAAATCAAATCTAAAATAGGTTGGATACACCGGTTTTACAATACAAGGATAGGATAGTTCCACGCTTGCTGCTTTCACATCGCATTCATCATGTGGGAAAAAAGTCTTCGGATGAGGAATATTGTGTTTCGCCAGGTATTGATAAAATAATTTCTTGTTAATAAACAAATTTACTTTCTCATAGGCATCCATAGTAAAATGATAATACGATTTTAACTGCCTCTGGTGTCGTAACAAGGCAAGTGTTTCCGTATCACCTGTTGGGATAAGAACACCTTTCTCAGGAAGCTGAGCCCCAAGGCACATGAGAAAATCAATATACGTTTGCTCATCGTATTTTGGATGCGGACAAACAAAACCTTTTGTATATTTGGAGTAAAATGCTGCTTGATTCTTTTTAATGTCAAGAACCACGGTAGGTACACCATGTCTTCCAAGGTTTCGTACAGCAGCAAGGTTAGAAGTAGGATAAATCCCTAGGATAAACGCAATGGGGTCATTGAACCGGGTAATATATTTTTCTTGTGATGGATTCATTTGTTTAACCGTGCCCCCACCAATGAATAATAATGGTATCTACCTGAGAAGACAAATACAAAACTGGAATTAAAACCTATTGTTTACTGAGTAAAAAATGGAGGTGAACTTCTAAATAATACTTAGGAAATATAGAATTTGAATGAAAAAATCACTTCGTGAACAATTTTTAATAAAACGTAAAGAATTATCGAAATCAGAAGTAAAGATAAAAAGTCAGCAGATTCAACACCGTCTTTTTTCCTCACCGTGGTATCGAACCGCCCACACTGTCCTTTTTTATGTCTCGTACGACAATGAAGTCGACACACATGACATGATAAAGGAATCGTTATTGAGTGGAAAAACCGTACTAGTCCCAAAAACCGATACCCGGAAAAAGACAATCTGTTTATCAAAACTGCTTAGCTGGGATGATCTAAGTCCAGGTGCGTATTCTATCCTAGAACCACGTCAAGATTGTATCCGGAAAGCTCCTGTTTCCACAGTGGAACTCCTTATCGTCCCGGGGGTTGCTTTTGATTTATGTGGAAACCGTATAGGTCATGGAATGGGCTACTATGATCGATTGCTGAAAACCACCTTACAAGCGCATTCTATCGGTCTTGCATTTGAATATCAAATCATGAGATCGATACCAGCAGAGGAACATGATGAAAAAGTAGAGATGATAGTGACCGAAGACCGTAGTATTCACTGTCATTAGTTAGGTAACGATGTCTTTGAGTCGTTTCGTTTGTATCGCCTTTTGAAGTTCTAAGGCAATCCGCTCACCATAGCTTATGGACTCACCATATAAATATCCTGAATGTGGCGTGAATTGCGTTAATGGACTGCCTGGAATTCTTAATGACACATCAAAGACGACCATTTCTTCTTTCCCTTTATCAGCAACGATAGCACCTTGTAACGCAAACGGACCGATAATACCAGGAGGATATTCTTTTTTTGTCGTTTTAACGAATTTTTCACCAAGCTCAAAGATCGATTCAATGATGGATTCTTTTGTAGTCGCGGCAATATGGCCTGTTTCAATGATTTTTGGTCGTAGGTACTTGAGCACCGCCAATTGCTCATCAGCAGGAAGACGAAGCAGACCATCAAGATTTGTTTGCCTGCGAGTATCTGTCCCCATAATCTCCAGTTCATCATCAAGAACCGAGTAGAAATAATTAAAATTAATCTGGGTTCCAATCACATATTCTTCAATGACCGCTTGACCCAATGACTCCTGAGTAATCATTTTTTTTGCTAGAAGCTGGTCTGATTTCTTTTTGTAGTCCGCGAAACTCGACGCGAAGAAAAACGCGCGTTCATACCCACGGATTGCTTCATTGACTTTTACAATCACGAGTCGATCGATATCATGAGGTGATTGGAACAACTGAGGATACCGGATCCCTGCCTTCTGTAACAAGTAATATTGGTTTTTCGGAACGTTCCGTTCCTCAAGTTTTAGCATCGAACGTGTTCCGAAAATCGGAACTCTGAAATTATTCTCGATATCCGTGAAATTAAAGTAGACCCAGAAGTATCGGTTGTGAATAAAAATTGTGTTCTCATCTCGTAATTGTTCTTGGACTTCTGGCATCGTGATGTCACTGAATTTATTTAGAACAATAGTTTTATCGATGCATCCTCGACCATCAGCACGGGTCTTATAGTATTTGGTATAGGTCTTATCTCTTCCTTTTTGACAGACAGCAAAGGTTCGAAAACCATGTTTTTTTGCCCCTCTGCAGACATCCAGCGCTGAATGCCCGCCTAATACACCAATTGTGATTTTTTGGGGATCGTAAGATTCTACAAGGTTTTGAATTATCTTCCTTTCCAACATGGGACATTCCATTTCCAAATGGGACAGTACATCGTGTGCTTATCCTTTGAATTTCGGTCGTTTTGACAGATGGAGTGCGACAGGTAATTTTTGTTGCGGAAAGTCCTTGACTTTCTCTAGGATGAGAGTATGTAACTGTGAAATTGTATAAGGCCTATCTCCTTCACCTAGCTCGCTGATACGTACCCGTGGGGAGACTATTTTTTCTTTGCGTTCTTTCTCACCAATCACAACGATATAAGGGATCCATTCTTTTTCCGCATCACGGATCTTCCGTCCGACGCTTTCTTCGCGGTCATCGATATCGGATCTGATATAATAGAACGGTGAGATCGCATTGAGCTCATTAATCAACATCTCACAATCAGGGACGAACTCATCGGCGACCGGTATGAATCGGACTTGGGTGGGTGAAAGCCAGAGTGGTAACATCGGTTTTTTTCCCTGGTTTATTTTAATAGCTTCACGTTCCAGTAAAGCATAAAGGTTCCGGTCGATGCTCCCCGAGATGCTTGTGTGAAGAATGTAAGGATGTTGTTTTTCCCCTTTCTCATCAGCATAGGTGATGTTGAATCGTTTCCCATTCTCGACATCGATTTGAACTGTTGATAGCGCACTTGCTTTCTTCATGGAGTCAATGACATTGAACTCGAATTTCATGACAAAGTAGAAGTACCGCTCGTTCCAGAGCTCAACAAGGATCGGTTTCCCAGCTAACTTCGCGAGGTCCTGGGCCAGGGTCTTGTTATTCTCGTAAAACTCTTTGACAAACCGTAAGGCGACCTCGGAATCAAGTTTCAGGGAGCTCATCCATCGCATCGAAGTGGTAAATTGACGTTTGAATTCCTCAGTAGCTTGGGGAAGGTCTTTACAGAAGGTATGAAGATCAGGCATGGTAAACGCCCGTAATCTTTTCAGACCGCTGACTTCACCGCTTTGTTCACGGCGGAAGCTATAATGCGTCAGCTCATACAATCGCAGTGGAAGGTTCCGATAGGAAATCGTCATATCATGGGCGATCATATATTGCCCGAAGCAGGCTGCGAACCTGAGGAAGTAATCCTTATCGGAATGAACAATGTATTGCCTTGCAGGGAACTTTTTAACATACTCACTCAAGGCAGGGTGCTCGAGATCATACATGATTGGTGTTTCTACCTGCATACCACCAATGTCTCGCACCATGTTATTGATATGCTGTTCCAGAAGACCTTTGATCATTCGTCCCTTGGGATACCAGCGGAAGTTCCCTGAATCACTCGCAGGTTCATAATCCACAAGCTCATGTGATTGCATCATTTTCACATGGGGTGGCTCACCGACGATCTTTCGCGTCCCACTACTTTCGTATTCATACAATTGTTTGAGTTCCTCATGACCTGAGAAATTGAATTTCTCTGCATCGTTCAGTTCGCCTTGCGGGGTAAGAATGCACCATTGAGAGACGATCTCACGTTCTTTTTCCACTGCCTTCTTTTCTTTCCCTGGGATAATCTCACGGGAGAGCTCTGAGAGAGGATGGCCTTTGCAGGAGATGGTGAACGCCTTATACCAACCAAATGGTGATCGTTTCACGACGTAGTCCTGTTTTTTTACCTCCTGCTCGAGTTGTACGAGGATATCCTTTCCAGCTTTAGCGCTCGCAAGATCTGAAGAGAGATGCGCATAGGGGTATAGCATGATGTTTTTGACTTTGAGTTGTTCAGCGGTCTTAATAATTTCTTTGCTCGCCTCGTCAACAGCCTGCATTGGTGATTTTTCATCAACTTTCTCAACAGCAATAAAAACAGTGAGAGCCTCATCTAAGCGATCCTTTGTGATTTTCGTGTCCTCAGGATGTGGAATCGCTTTTTCTTTGACCTCATATTCGATAAAATCGCTATGGATAAGTAATAGTTTCATAGAATCGACCCGTAAAGCAAATCAGTGTTTTTAAAGATAGTGTTTCCAGTGATTATATGGGGGAGGCGGCGGAGGTGTATACTCCGTAAATAAAAAATTTTTGTTTTACTTGCAATCCCATCTCTCCGCCTAGCCAAGAGAATATGTCATGTCATATAAGAATGTTTCGAATTTTTTTATTATCTCTGTTGACTTAGAAATTTTCTCCTAAAAAAGATGATGAAAAAACCTATTGTAAAAAGCCTAATGCTTCTTCGATGCGACCCATCTCGATACCGGTGGTCATATTCCCGATGATCGCACCTTTTGTATTGGCGACGAGACCACTGCCTATCATAGGGAATCCATGGTTGACGGTCCCGATCATGACCTCCACGTCAAAAACCTTTTTTAGCTGTTGTTTTTCCTCGTCGGTCGTTTTCGGATGACAGAGGCAGCCTTTGTTGGTCACTACAGCAGCCATGCCAACGGTCCCAAATGATGCAATCGTTCCTTTTTGAACAGGGACGTCAAGGGTTTTACTGATTTGCTTTATTGTTGTGGCTTTTAATTCAGGATGAACAAGTGCGCCATAATCATTTGCTAAAATATCGTTCCCGGCAGCATTAATGATATCTTTGATGGGAAACACTCGAAGCCCTAGCTTTTCAAGGGTAAGAAACGTCTCTTTGTTCGTAAATGCAGTCACTATAGCCCCAGATGAATTACACATGAGAAGAGAGCCGATAATCGTGGAGTCAGCAATACAAAACTCAACGACCTTTGCATCGAGGACTTCCCCAACTAATCGTTTGGTATTCTTCGATAAACTATGTTGTAAAAAAACAACGGAATCATTGGTACGACAGTAGATACCTACATTTGGATTTTCATTGAAGTCAAGTAGCTGAAGTATGGTTTT
>DAYE01000107.1 GCA_002506745.1 Euryarchaeota archaeon UBA33 | reverse complement strand
GCAATCAACAAAGACCCAGAAGCACTCATCTTCAAATCAGCGGACTACGGGATCGTCGGTGATCTATACGAGGTGCTGCCGAAACTCACCAGCGCCATCAAAGGGAAAACAGGATAAACACCTTCCCCTTCTTACCAAGAAAAAATGGTTGACTCTCACAACAATCCTTTGATACATGATACGTATGAGTAGAAAAAACGATGTAACTCTTCTCTCCCAGCTTCCCAAAGAAAAAATACCTGATTATATTTTCATGCAACTACGGAACCTCTGGGCGGCCGACGGGTTGTACTATCTAGGGATCGAGGAACACTACGGCACAGAGGCTGCGACAACCATTGATGCCAAGGTCTGGGAAGTCATGGGGAAAATCGAAGCCAGAAAACTCAAGGAGTTCCTAGGCATCACCATCACCGATATTCCCTCGATGATGAGGGCACTACAGTATACCACATGGGCTCTTGACCTTGAAGACAAAGAAATTATCATAAAAAAAGACCATGCCATGATCAGGAATGTCCGCTGTCGGGTGCAACACGCCCGACTCAGCAAAGGACTGAAGGAGTTTGGATGCAAACCAGTACGTTTCGGGTTCCTCCAAGCATTTGTAAAAGAATTTAACCCAGAGATTATTGTCACATGCATCGTCTGTCCACCAGACAAACACACGGAGGAACTCTGGTGTCAATGGGAATTTTCGTATAAGGAGTAATAATCCATGAAAACATCAAAAGAATATAAAGAAAGTCTTCGAAAGATGCGACCCAATATCTACAAATTCGGCGAACTCATCAAAGATGTCACCACGGACTCAGCGACAAAACGATCCATCGAAGGTCATGCGCAGATCTTTGATGCAGCACAAAAACCAGAGTTTAAGGAAATACTCACCACCACCTCGCATTTCACAGGAGAGCCCATCTCACGGTACCTCTCCATTGTTCAAGGACCCGAAGATATGATCGCAAATGTCCGCATGAAACGTCTGATGTTCAACCTCACAGGCACCTGTACGGGTGGCCGCTGTGTCGGTTTTAACGCGATCAATGCGATGTGGGCGACTAGCTATGAGATCGACAAAGAGATGGGCACTGAGTATCATAAAAGACTACAGACCTGGTTACAGGATGCACAGAAACGAGATATCACTCTTGCAGGTGCTCTCACCGATGCCAAAGGAGACCGATCAAAAACACCCTCGCAGCAATGTGACCCTGACCTAAGCCTACGCGTCGTGGAAAAAAGAAAAGACGGCATCGTCGTACGAGGCGCAAAGGTCATGATCTGCGGCGTCGCTGCCGCAAACGAAATTTTCGTCATGCCCGGGACAGGATATAAAGAAGAAGATAAAGACTACGCGGTGTCCTTTGTCATCCCGCGAGATATCGAACATCTGACAATCATCGAAACACGTCATTCCAACGACACCAGGGAACAAGAAGACGGATTTGATGCTCCTGTCGATAGTGGTGGGATCACCCAGTCATACTTGCTTTTCGAGGACGTCTTTGTCCCCAAAGAACGCATCTTCATGTGTGGAGAGTACGCCTATAGTTTACNNTTACAGGCGGTCATGAACTTCATCGCTCCCTATCGAGCCGCTATCGGAGGATGCGTCGCAGGACAAGGAGATGTCATGGTCGGAGCAGCAGCACTTATGGCACGAGCAAACGGACTATCAGAAAAAGTCTTCCGAGACAAACTCACCCAGATGACCATCAACAATGAAACCACCTTTGGCATGGGCATTGCCGCTGGTGTGCTAGGGACGAAACACCCCTCGGGGGTATGGATCCCGAACACGTTATTGTCCAACGTCAATAAAGTCCATGTCGCAACCATCCCCTACGAGACCAAACGCCTCGCACAGGAAATCGCTGGCGGCATTGCAGAAACTGGATGCCTGCCGTCCTGTAAAGACCTCAACGACCCCCGCTATGGCAAACTTTTAAAAAAATACCTTCAGGCGAACTGCTCTGGTGAGACGCGAGCAAAGATCGCCCGCTTGATCGAATGGTTGACCGTCGGTAGTGGCGTACCTGGCTGCATGCATGGTGGCGGTTCACCCGATGGAGCGAAACTGGTGATCAATGCATCCACTGATATCGCCCATGATATCGAGCTCGCAAGACGACTTGCGAACATCACAGAAGACATCAAAGTGGAAAACAAGAAAAAATAAAGGAATAGGCGTCCCAATCTGGATCCTCCGTACGGCCTGGTCTCCAAGGATATATTTTTATAGATGACACTTATGTTACATCTATTAATAGAGGGATACATATGAAGAGAATCTATATTGTCGCAATCATAGCAACCCTGTTGGTATCTACAAATACAATGGTCACTTCCACTCGCACTCCTACCAGTACTCGCACCGATTTTGATCCATTAGTGGATGTTTCGGTCACCGTCGAGATAAATATGATTCGTTTTTTAGCGATCAATGAACTACAAACGTTTCCCAAAAACGAGGGAAACAACAGCCCGAATTTTTATGTAAAAGTCTTCATTAACGACATAGAATTCATAAGTCCTGTATGGAACAATACGAAATATGTCACTGATCCATCCTGGAATGCAACCCTGAATGTCCCTGATGATCAGGAAAATGTAACGATCATCATTCAGCTCTGGAGTCATGAAACAGAAGACATCCTCTATGACCTTAGTGGTGATCTAGAAAGGTACGACGTTTCTCTTCTCTACAGTATAAAAACAGGGTATTGGACTGGAGATGATTTCCGTGGTGATGCGAGCGGGTATGGGAGACTATGCGGGTGCGATGATGGAACAATCTATGAAAATGACCGAGACAGCGAACTCTGGTTTGACATCACACAGACTGACTATGACGGAGATCACATCCCCTACTGGATTGAGGTCAACACGCTTGGTACCGATCCAACCATCGATGATACCACTCTTGATCCTGATAACGATAGTATCCCAACCTACTGGGAATACAGATGGGGCTATCAGCCTCTCACCTGGGATGATCATGAAAACATCGACCCTGATAATGATAGTATCAATAATATCGAAGAATTCCTCACCTCACAATGGTTTTCCGATCCGTATCGAAAGGATGTTTTTGTAGAAATGGATATCATGGGTGACGGTCCGAATGGTGAGAAAACCTATTTCCCAGAAAACTCACGAGAACTGGCTCAAACCGCTTTCAATAAACAAAACATCGTCTTCCATCTCGACGCAGGGGAGCTGGGGGGAAGTGACATCATCCCATTTAATGCTAATCTAGGCTGGAATGATTTTGATGCTATCTATCAGAATTATTTCTTACACGGAGATGCGAATAACTGGCGACGAGGTATTTTCCATTATGGTGTAGTCGTGTATAATGCGAATATCGCAGGCTTTACGTTCCAGCCAGATGGGTTTCAAATATCAAGTTCCAAGCTGGAGGCAAAAAAAGACAATCCAATCCTGAATAGAGATATCATGTATGCAAGCTGTTACATCCATGAATTAGGTCATACCTTCGGATTCTGGCCAATACCAGGGCACAATCAATTTTGCGCATATCCATGGCAGCTTGGATGGTGGTGGGTTCACTCGTATCGGAGTTGCATGAATTACGGATGGACCTATCTTATCGTTGATTACTCTGACGGTTCACGAAGATACCCGGACCGTAATGACTGGAACAGAATCGACTATTCGTATTTTGAAAACCAGTGAGGTTAACCCTTTCAACGACCCCTTGGCAAACGAGAAAAAAAATGAAGGAAAAAACCAACAGAACACCAGTATGGCTCTGTTGACCGAGTTTTCTCCTATAAGCTGGAATGGGCCTGTCCGAATTTGAATCGGAGTCTCTAGCTCCCAAAGCTAAAAGGATGGACCAAGCTACCCTACAGGCCCAGCATACACGGTGAAACAACATATCGTATTTAAAAATATTTATCATTTGATTTGCACGTGATTTGCACAAAACCTTTAAGCCTTACAACCATATCAATGCTGACAAAATATTTGTTTTAACTATATGTTTTTAAGGAAGCATTAGCTTCAAGGCTACAGAGTGGGGGCAAAAGATATTATGAATGAAGAAGACCTAAGAAATATAGTAATTCGTGACCTGCATGCAAAAGGAATTAATGTGATTAATTTTAAAAGTGGTACTTTCGACTTAATGGTTGAAGGCAGTAACTCGCTTATACTCGAATTGAAGATAATAACAGGTAGCGGAAAGAGAGGGTTTATAGAAACAGGTGAGGGAAACCAGAAAGGATTTACCTTTTCGGAAGATCAAGTTCGTGAACTTAAAAAAACAAAGTTTCCTATCTATGTTCTTGCCAATGATGGATCCGATTATTACCTGTTTGACCCAAAATGGGTGAAATTTCAAGTGGAAGAGTTGAAGGAATACGACAGAGCAATAATATATGAATCTCGGTGGAATGATAAGGATTGGAATAATGTTCCACCACTAACATACGACGTGGCAATCAACAATATATTAAAAATTGTTTGTCGGAGGTAAAAGGGTATGCCTACTCTTGGAGTTGCAACAATAAAGAAAAAACAACGAGAGCGTATACTTGGTGGAACTGAAAGCAGAAAACCTATTTTAGCGAATGTTAAAACAGAAGTATNNGAAGGAGACTTTCATCATTGGAGGTCACCAAAGATTTCGCCTACTGCTCAAACTGTCCAATTTCTTTGTCCTACGTGTCATAGAGAATATGGACATACCATACAGGTCGTGGTTCATCGTGGTATTCTAAGGAAATGGAAAGAATCAACAATCGTACAATTAAAGGTTAAAAAACATCCAAAAAAGAAGAGTAAGGTTACTCTTAAAAAACCAAAGACTACGAAAAAAACCACGCGAAAGAAAACACCTAACAAAAGTAAAAATAAAAAGAAAAAGAAAACATCAACAACTGCCTATTTTATTTCTAAATAGAAGCCACCTAAAATCAAAATACCAAAAATTTAATTAACAGGAGAAAAAGGAGTTTTGTTTTTTAGGGTTTGGAGATTAGTTGTTTACTAAGGAGATGTTTTAAAACAAGTCTTTCAAATCTTATGATGTTTCCGGTAGACGTTGAGCTGGGAATCATCATTACTTTCCCCCCTTATATGAAAGTTCTTTTGAACCCAACTCAGCTATTTTTAGGATATGTTTTTAAAGAAGAAAAACTAATTCAAATTTCTCTGTTTTTAATTTTTATATTTTCCAAACATTTAAATGAACCTACAGGATATAAAACAATACCCTGTTTTAACAGGAGAGGAATAAAACCATGAACCATAAAATCGCAGGAATATTAGTATGTATACTATTTTTAACTACTGTTGTTCCCACTGTCGGGTCATTGGACAATGGGATAATAACGACAACTTCATCAAGCTCGTCTGAGTTGAGACAAGCATTCATCTTCGGCAGATATACCAATCTGACTGGAGGAAACGGATCCATCACCGTCGAGGCGGTCAACTTATGGGCGTTATTTAAGGAACCCACTTCATTGTCCCATTTTCCTCGCGGGACGCCCGTAACATTTGGAATGTATACGGCATATGGACATATATACAGGAAGGTAAATTTGATTTTCCTGCACGTCGAACTTGATGGGTAGTTCTTCCGTTCTAATGAAAGAAAGAAAATAATCCACCATCTATAAAAGATACATGAATGAAATAAAATAAACATCGAAAAACCAGGATACCGGTGTGGTTACATATCATTTCTTTTTTTTCCTTTGATAAAAAAGAAAAAAGAAAAAAAAAGAGCGAGATTTAATATCTCTTTGGTGGCCGATGTTTCTGATAACAGTCCCGACAGTAAACTGGTCTAGAACCATCTGGTTTAAAGGGAACTTCTGTTTCTTTTCC
>DAYE01000094.1 GCA_002506745.1 Euryarchaeota archaeon UBA33 | reverse complement strand
AATCTCCATTTTGTGACTGTGATGTTCGCAGAGGCACTATTATTATTACTGTCGTAGGCTTTGACCGTAATGGTTCGTTTTAGCGAAAAGGCACTGTTGAATTGGATAATCGGTCTCCAGAAGTAACTGTATGGTGCCGCGTTGTCCGTCTCAAGAAGCTTCCCATCGACCCAGAATTCTACCCTGGCGACATCCTTATCTGAAGTGACATTTGCCTCAATCGTGATCCCTCTATAGACAATCGTGTTATTTCCAGATAAATCCATTTTTTTTACATCATTGGAGTAAAACTTTCCCGGCAGGGGCTTTGTAATCGTGACCGTCAGAGGTTCTGCTTGTTTTGTAATGAAAGTATACCACTTTCTTGTGTAGAGGCCGCTACCGCCTGTATCTGTTGCATTCACCCAAACTTTGTAGATTTTTGAGTTGGCAAGCCCGGAGAGAGGAAGCGATTTCGTTCCATTGGCGGCACCAGTTCCATTTTTGGCTTGCCCATTGCTGCATTGGATGGTCCACGAGAAGGTATTTCCTTCAGGATCGTTGATCGGGATGCTCCATGTGAAACCTAAGAGGTTCCCTGTTGAACCATTTGCTGGTGATGGGGTACCGAAAACCGGTGGATTATTGGTTTTAGTTTTGGTAGTAAATTCCCATTGTGGTCCTGCTGTCGAGTTGCTATGATTATCCCATGCGATAATTTTCCAGTAATATTTAGTTGAATAATTCATAGTCCCTGGCTTGTAGAGGGTCTTCGACTGATTCGATACTACCATTGGCGGAGGGCTCTTAATCCCGAAGTATACATCATAGGTAATGTTATCTCCAACAGGACCTCCACCAGTCCAACTCAAATTCGCAGAAATAGAGACATTCATCGTCCTATTTGCCGGTATAGGATTGCTTGGTTCATTGGGATTCTTACTCCCTAGTGATGTTGCACTTGTTTGTATTCCTAAGGGAATCGTACATGCTGACACTATGAGTGCAAATGCAAGAATTAAGACTGTACTCACTCGCGTTAAGGAATAATTATTCATTTTTCTATCATTCATGGTCATCTTTTTTCCTCCAGTAAGTCTTTTGGATGGTGTACATAATACTTGCTATATATATATAAATTTCGATAAAAAACTATTAGGAGAACCCTCAGGTAGAAAAAATCAATCAACCAACGATCTGTAAAAAAAATTCTATAAAGATTTAAAATCCTGAACAACATTAACCATACAAAATGGATGCAAAACTCATTATCGAATTGATCTTTCTTGCCTCCTCAATCGTCACAATCTACCTTATTCTCCGGAGGAGATATCTCTACCTGAGACTCGGGATGCGCAACATTCGGATAGATACATATTTCTTTGGCGCCCTGATCGGTCCTATCCTGATAATGCTTTTTGGTATTCTCAACCTCTCACAGATCCTCACCGGACTCGGAGGGACAGGTAGCCTGAACCCTTTAGGGATCTTAGTCCTGTTTCTTTCCATGGTTTTTATGAGCATCTTTTTGGATATCACCGGGTTTTTCGAATACTGCGCCCGTGTCGCCCTGAAATATGCGAGTGGAAACGGACGACGACTCTATTTCTCGTTATACCTGACAGTCTCCCTCTTGACCATCTTCACCTCTAATGACATCATTATCCTGACTTTCACACCATTCATTTACTACTTCTCAAAAAACGCAGGGATCGACCCGAAACCCTACCTTATCGCAGAATTCTTCGCAGCGAACACCTGGAGCATGATGCTCTACATAGGAAATCCGACCAACATTGTGCTTGCTGCAGCATTTAACCTACGGTTTGACGAGTACACCAAATGGATGCTTCTCCCATCGTTAGCAGCTGGTTTTTTGAACATGATCATCCTGTATGTTATTTTCAAGAAAAAAATAAACAAACCTCTTAAACATACAGAGACAATAAATCCACGGTCTGCGATC
Source organism: Euryarchaeota archaeon UBA33 (assembly GCA_002506745.1). Taxonomy (GTDB): domain Archaea; phylum Thermoplasmatota; class E2; order DHVEG-1; family DHVEG-1; genus SM1-50. The sequence continues at coordinate 8,998 of DAYE01000094.1, read as the reverse complement.
ACAGATCAAACAAGCACGATCCTTGGACTCTCCATGCTTGCTGGCTGCATCATCTGTCTTGCGATCGGCCCCTACATCGGGGTAGAAATGTGGGTCATCTCAGTAGGATTCGGACTTGCCCTCTTACTGCTCCTCATTCTACGAGACACCCTGGTTGCCATCACGAAGGAACATCTGGACAAAAAACATTTCACCGTTCAGACAACCATCAAAAAAATGCCGCTGAGCATCATCCCCTTTGTCTTATCCTTGTTCATCACCGTCGAAGCGCTCAGGATATACGGAATCACAAGAGACATAGGTGTTTTTTTCAACAATCTCTGTGGTACATCGATAACTGCAACGACCTTCGTCTATGGCATCTCTTCTGCGTTCACAGCGAACATCCTGAACAACATCCCAATGACAGTAGCGTATGTTCCTATCATCCAGACTGCAGCCCAAACCAATCTTCTCCCCGCGGTCCTTGCGACCACCATCGGCTCAAACCTCGGGGCCAACATCACACCAATCGGAGCACTCGCTGGCATCATGTGGATGAGCATCCTGCGTGACAAAGAAGTCAAACTTTCCTTCAAAGAATTTGTCACCTACGGGCTCCTCGTCACCCCAGTCACCTTGCTTGCATGTCTAGGGATTCTTGCTGCAGAGTTCCTGTTCTTTTTATAAAAATTAGAAACGAACCTAAAACCATATACCACTGAAGAAGATTACCCTCCTGACCATGGAACCGATACTACAGGTCCATAACCTGAGCAAATCCATAGCAGGAAAACAACTTTTTGAAAACACAACGTTTGAGATTTACCCAGAAGACTGCATTGGACTGCTCGGTCCAAACGGATGCGGAAAAACAACCCTGTTCAACATCCTCCTTGGTAAAGAACAACCAAACAGTGGTGATGTACAAAAAAAAAATGGACTGAAAATCCGCTCTCTCGAACAAGACCCAATGCGCCGATCAGACACCACCCTAAATGACTACTTTACAAGAACCGCACAAACAGAGAACATCCAACAACAAATCAAAAACTTAGAATCGCAATTGGAAGACCCCGCCATCTATGAATCAAATCGTTATCAAGAAATACTCGATGAGCTCAGATCGTTACAGACGCAGACGACCAAGACAAGCGGGAGCGCCCAACTCGAAACAGCCAGAGAACGTCTCAAAGAACTAGGTCTCACGGGACTTACCTTAGACATGCAAATGAAAAACCTCTCCGGTGGAGAACGGCAGAAAATCGCGCTCGCATCAGTCCTCACACAACCACAAAACTGCGACTTGTTCCTTTTTGATGAACCGACCAACCACCTGGACATTGAAACGATTGAATGGCTTGAGCAGAAAATCGCTGATATCCCAAGCGCTGTCGTTATCATCTCTCATGACCGTTACCTTTTAAGTGATTTAGTCGACAGGATCTTTGAATTTCACGGCTCAACTATTGAACTCTATGATGCATCCTATGAAGAATACGAAGAACAAAAAAAGATTAGGGAGCATATCAAGAAACAGGAATACCAGAGAGCATCCGTCGAAATGAAACGCCAGCTCGCTGCGATCAAAAAAATCACTAGAAGAAACCGCTATAACATACAAATCAATAGCCGCATGAAACAAATCGAGAAACTTAAGCATGTGGAAAACCCAATCCTGAAAAACTATCTCCTCAGATTCCATTTTAAATCCAAGTTGAAATCAGGGAAAAACATCGCTGATGGAATTGGACTTTCAAAATATTTCGGAGATAAAAGAATCCTCTCGAATGTGAATTTTGAGATTCTTGCTGGTCAAAAAATCGGACTGCTCGGNNTACAGTCAAGGAAAACTTACTCTCAGTCAGGGAGCAAAATGGGGGTACTTCGACCAGGGACACCTGTCATTGAATCTAGAAAACACGCTTCTAGAAGAAATTATCAGAGGTCATATCGATCTGAGCGAGGAAGACGCAAAAGCACTTCTCGGTCAGTTCAATTTCAAAGGAACAATGGTCCATAATAAAGTCGGACAACTCTCCGGTGGTGAACGTGCTCGTCTCGCCTTCCTCCGGCTCATCATGGAACCGTATAACCTCCTGCTATTAGACGAACCAACAAACCACATGGACATTGAATCAAAAACAGCGATTGAAACCGCCCTCAACTCTTTTGATGGAACGGTTATCCTGGTTTCCCATGACAGAAAATTCCTTGATTCCGTTACTGATACGATTTTTTTCATGACCGATGCAGATATCAAAAGCTACACCGGTAATTATTCGATGTTTCGTCAACAACGACTCAAAGAACTTACCGTTTACACCAATAAGGACTTAGCGTATCTCTCATCCGGACTCACCAAATATGTCGTAATGAAAGGATTCAATATCTGGAGCATTAAAAAGAAGCATACCGTTGGTGATGAGATTCTCATCGGAGACCATAACCGAAGCCAATATGATTGGGCTATCAAAGGCGGACTTCTAAAAGAAGCATAAAATCCAGAAAATTGTTTTTAATAAATTTAGAAATATCTAAATATTATAATACAAAAACAAGATTTATATAGGGTCAAGGTATTACACTCTCCGTTCAAAGGGAAACAAAAGACCCCAATGAACGCAGTTGTCTGGGAGGACAATGCCGAAGCAAATGTCTGAAAAGACCTTCAGCAATCTTCTTGACTACTACATCGCTTGCCTCGAACAAGAAGACCTGCTGTCCGTCACCTTCAACGTCTCCTCGGAAAAAACCTTGTTCTTGTCCACCCTCTTCCAAACGGAAGTGTTGTTTCACACCAACAACAAACAGGTGGAAATTAAGAACACAGAAGGTGTTAAAAAGTTTTTTCAGACCTCTTTGCTTCGGCAGAAAAACAAAACACTGTTCTATGGATACCCTGTCGTAATCGGACCTCAAGGAATAATTAGTCCTCTGTTTTTCACCGAAATCCAATACGAACAAAAAGATGACGTACTTATCATCACTCACAACACGAACGAGTACAGACTCAATCGTCATATACTGACACAACAAAATTTTTCCGTTGAGGAAATCAAAAATATTCAACATGAAATCGAAGGAGAATCCTTTTTGGGAGCACTTGAGTCAATCTGTAAAATGCTTCAATTTCCATACACCGAATGTACGATAACCCTAGACCAGAAGCCCTTTAAACGGTCGATTATTTTCAAACTCCTTAACAAAGCAATCCTGTACTTCGGAGAACGGACCGGCATCACCTATAACTTGATCACGGAACTCACACAATTAAAAAAAAAGCCACTCGACGATCTAGCATCCACTGCATTGCTCCTATTACTCACTGGTGACTATCAACCTGAAAAAATTAACCAAGAAAACAAACCCCTTTTAGAAATCTTCCCACTCAATCCCGCTCAAAAAAACGCAATACAACAATCGCTACATGACCCATTAACAGTCATCACCGGCCCACCAGGAACCGGAAAATCCCAGGTTGTACTCAACATCATCGCCAATGCTGTTTATCAAAATAAGACTGTACTTTTCGCCAGTAAAAACAACAAAGCTGTTGATGTCGTCATCGAAAAATTAAACGCGATATTACCCTACAAACTCCTCGTCCGGATGGGTAATCAGGCTCATAGAAGAAATGCAAGAGCAGGACTCGAACATCTCCTAAAACAACCCATTCAGAAAATCACATTACGAGAAAAAACCCTCAGCGACGTACAGACAATCACCGCTCAAATCAAACATATTCAAGATCAAATATTCAGGCTCACCAGTCTTAACGAATCATTAGAAAAAACACAAACGATGCTTGATTTCTTCCATACACAACATCCTGATAACACAATCGTATATGAGCTCCATTCGCGTCTCGACATGGTCGACCCGCTCACATTACAAGATGACATTCGTAAATATTTTTGTACTCAAACAATTTTAAAAAAAATTAACCAAAAACGATACCAACGGAAACAAGATGACTGCTTCAAAAAACATTATCAACATCTCCCAGCTGATCTCAAGACCTATCTTCAGAATTCGATCATGAATAAACACACAACAAGAGAAGCTGCATTACAAAGGATTCTGACATGGAAAAAAGAAGAATTAGCTCTCGACGAAATCCAGCATATAAAAAAAACATTGCTTAACATTCCTCCGTTCGCTGAATTGAAAAATAAACAAATGATGTTGCAGAAAAAATACATCACTCTTTCACAGGCATTATTGCAACAACATTGGATAAATAAATTCGTAGACGCAGAAGAGAATGACAAACAACATATTCAGACGTATTTTTCTTCATCTGAACAACTTCAATCAAGCAATAAAGATGAACTGATGTTCCGACAACTCCACACACAACGATTGCGGTCATTGCAGAAAATCCTAAAATTCTTACCGGTGTGGGTCGTTACAAATCTCTCTGCAAAACAAAGTTTCCCTCTGAAAAATAATATTTTTGATCTCTTGATAATCGATGAAGCATCACAATGCGATATCGCCTCAGCATTACCACTCTTCTACCGCGCAAAACACATCGTAATAATCGGAGATCCGTACCAGCTCAAACACATCTCACTGCTCACAGAAACCCAAGATCGATCATTTGCGGCGACCCACCATATCCCTGAAGAACTCCATTCAAATCTTTCATATACGAAACATTCTCTGTATGATTTCGCCCAACAGATAATACACATGCACCGTGAATCACCCCTTTTATTGAATGAACATTATCGATGCCATCCAGATATCATATCATTTTCGAATGAATATTATTACGAACGAAAACTCACCATAGCGACCGATGAAACAAAACTACTGCACCACCCCTCGTTCCATAGAAGAATCCTCTGGCATCATGTCAAAGGAAAAACAGTTCATTCAAAAAGCCCGTATAACGAGGAAGAAGCAGAAAGAGTCGTAGAAGAAATACTGAAAATCAATGAGGTGGCCTTATCTGTTCATGCCTCGATAGGAATCGTTACTCTTTTTCGAGCACAAACCGAGATGATTACAGAAAAACTCAATAAATTCCAAGATCTCTTTGAAATAGACATCATCATCGGCACAGCACATCGATTCCAAGGAGACGAAAAAGATATCATTGTTTTCTCACCAGCTGTTTCTGATGGAGTGAAACAAGGAACCCTCCATTGGATACTATCGACGAGTCAATTGTTAAACGTTGCTGTCACACGAGCACGCAGTCTGTTTATCATCATCGGTGATCAGGACGTCTGTCGACAAACGACTGGTCCTCTTAGAAATCTGTGCGATTACGTTGAAAGCCGAAACACACTTTCGTCGAGAACGGACTCCCCCGACAAAACAAGTTTTTTACGATGAAGCAAGAAAAAACGGTCTAACGATACAACCGAATTATACGATAAAAGGAACCGCACCATATCAGGTTGATTTCGCATTCTTCGTCAATGGAAATCGATATGCTATCGATATACGAAAGGAACACATAAAAATAAACAGACAGCAATTACATGAAGACGGATGGAAAATCAGACAGTTCTCAGAAAAAGACATCCAACACAATCTTTCTGAGACAATAGAAGAACTCAAACGTTTATGTTAATTGGAAAAACACAAAAATTTCAATCAATATTTATATACCATGACCTATATACAATTAACATTAAAGGGGATAAAATCATGTTTGAATCACATTATATAAAAAAAATATTGGTTCTTGTGATTAGTGGATTGTTCCTTGCAACAGGTCTAATTCCAATCATGAACGCCGCTCAAATATCAGAAAATATAAACCATGGTATAACCCGGGATGTCGCTTCAAGTGTCGCTACTGCAAAACTACAAGAACTAAACAAGGAAAATTTCCTCATAGCAGAATCAACACAAATCATCAATGAAAAAGGAAAAACATTATTCTATGTGTTCGAACTGAACCCACCAGGGTACATCATCGTTACCGGGTCGTACGACCTTCCACCCGTCATCGCATATTCATTTACCAACAATTTCCAAGGTAACACAGGGGATAATCCTCTTTTCGATTTGCTGTATGCTGACATAACACTTCGACTTCAATATATTCAATTGATACCTGAAAAAACACTTGAAGAGCGTCACCTTCAATGGGACACATTTAACAAAGGAACACCTCTTTCGAGCGGAAGATTTGAACAATGGCCTCCAGAAGGATCGACCCCGACGGGCGGATGGATATTGACCAATTGGCACCAGAGCCCCCCCTACAATAATTTCTGTCCACTTGATCTAGCCCATGGAGGGACACGAAGTGTTGCTGGATGTCCAGCGGTCACGATGGCCCAGATATTAAATTACCATAATACAACAATGAATGTTGTTTTTACCGATAGCGATGACTACTATCACAACTACGGTGGGAACCAGTTCTGGATCGATAACAACTATGTAACATATGGTTTCAAATCATTTCCTCAACTAAACACTTATCTTTCCACGCTTCAATCACATTATGAAAGTCAGATACCACCCACAAACGATGACAAAGCAGCAATCACCTTCGCTTGCGGAGTTGCAGCAACCCAAGTCTATGGAGCGAGTGGCTCAGGGACGTTTAGTGTGAACCAAGCATACGAGGCGTATCAGAGATTCAATTGCACGACCATTTCCTTGCTTGACGATTCCGATCCAGATCTGTATGAGCGAATGGCGAGCAATATGAAGGACGCGCTCCCCGCTCATCTCGCAATAGTAAATGAAGGATTGACGGCAGGACATAACCTTGTCGTCGATGGTTATAACACAGATAACTTTTATCATTTAAACTTCGGATGGGGCGGATCCTCTAACGGCTGGTATTTCTTTCCACTTATTCCAGAAGAAATGCCTTATGAAATGGCGGTAATCGAAGGGGTCATCGTTGACATCCTCAAGAACACCGCTGTACCTGATCTTAGCTGCGAAGGATCACTAGAATGGAACAATGTGACGCCAAATGAAACCGTCACGAGTAGTTTCACGGTCAGTAACATTGGTGAGGATGGTTCAAACCTTGATTGGGAGATTACCGAATGGCCAAGCTGGGGAGAATGGACTTTTACGCCCTCAAGTGGAAATAATCAACATCCTGAAGACGGACCAACCACGGTTACCGTTAGTGTCGTCGTACCCAACCAAGAGAATCATCTTTTCACCGGAGAAGTCAAAGTCGAAAACCTAGAAAACAGCAGTGATTATTCTACCATATCAGTCTCATTACACACAGGATATAAAATCCATGAAAAATTATTCTGCAATGGCTCGCTTACCTGGATCGATGTCAAACCAAGGTCAACGATCATAGGGAGTTTCACTGTCGAGAATGTCGGTGCAGCATTCACCAATCTAAGCTGGAACATCACCGAATGGCCCGACTGGGGAACCTGGACATTCACTCCATCACAAGGAGATCACCTGACGCCAGAGGATGGACCAGTCACCATCAATGTGACAGTCGTCGCACCCATCAAAAGAAACATGGAGTTCACAGGACAAATAAAGATAGTCAACAAGCAGAATAGTAGTGATTTCAATACGATCTCGGTGACACTTGCAACACCTTATCAGTTCCAATTGACTCTTTTTGACATCATTCAGATGCTTCTAGAACGATTCCCGCACGCCTTCCCGTTGCTTCGCCTTCTCATCAATAGCTGACTCTTTCATCTTTATGATAAAAGCTTCCTGTATATCGATACAGTCAGCCAGAATATTTAATAACGAACATGTCGTTTTAAGAAATCCATGCTGAACGTGAGAGACGTAAAAATCCAAACAAGGGAGTGGATATGAGGTTCTTATTGATTTATCCACCTCCAGAGTCATTTTTTATACATACCTCTCGCGTATTCTATGGATTATCCCCACCTCTTGGTCTTCTGTATGTCGCAACAATGCTTCAGAACGAAGGAGATAGCGTAACAATCCTTGATTTTTCAGCAGAACCCTTTGATGAACAAAAACTCATGACCGCTGTCCATCAATCAGATGTTATCGGAATGTCTGTTCTCAGCCCTTCTCTGAATGAAGTAAAAACCTTAATCCATATGATACGACAATATGAACCGGACATCCCGATCCTCATTGGTGGACCGCACTGTACCCTTCTCCCAGAAAAAGCATTAGACGAAACACAAGCGACAGTATGTATCCAAGGTGACAGCGAGATGATCCTGACCGACTTGAAAAAAGCGCTCAACAACGAAAAAGATTATTCAGAGATACCTGGGATTTTCTACCGCACAAATCATGGAATCAAACAAGGAGCAGCCTCACAAATTATCAAGGAACTCGACATCATCCCTTTCCCCGCCCGTCATCTCGTGAAACACTACACGTACGGCCGGGAATACAACCCTCATCTGAAAGCAGGGGAATTTACATCTATTATCACAAGCAGAGGATGCCCCTATACCTGTCGTTTCTGCTCTCGAGGTTCTATTAGCATGCAACGATACCGAACACGCTCGACAGAGAATATCATCACCGAGCTTAAAGAAATTCAACAGCAAGGCTACCGACACGTGGTTTTCTCAGATGATTGTTTCCCAGCAAACAAGAAACAAGCCTCTGCATTATTCGATGCGATCATCAATGAAGATCTTTCCTTGAAATTTTCAGTGACCGCAACCCGAGTCGACCTAGCAGACAAGGAACTATATAAAAAAATGAGACAAGCGGGTGTTACCCATATCCAGTTTGGTTTGGAGTCCGGTAATCAGGACGTCCTTGATTTCTATCATAAGAACACCACCGTCGAAACCATACGAAAAGCAGTCCAGTTAAGCAATGACACCGGGTTTTTTACCATTGGCTCATTTATTTTCGGCGCACCTTTTGAGACAACCGAACATTTCCATAACACATTGCTTTTTGCAAAATCATTGCCACTTGATTCAGTCTCGTTCCTACCGTTACGATATATGGTCGGTTCTGATCTATGGAATCAAGCGACATCAGAAGGAAAAATCAATACAAACGAGTATCTCGTAACTGCCGATAAAGACCGGGGGTTAGG
>DAYE01000075.1:2767-2897 GCA_002506745.1 Euryarchaeota archaeon UBA33 | reverse complement strand
GTTTTTATTCCTCCTCTCAAAAACACAATGTTCAAAACATACCGACTAAAAATTCTTGCGACTTTCTTTTATATTTTTTTATCGCCTCCCTAAATAGATAACTTACGTTATATAAAGAAAAAAGAGTATA
>DAYE01000075.1:0-2742 GCA_002506745.1 Euryarchaeota archaeon UBA33 | reverse complement strand
GTTTTTTAAAACCAGCGATTGCAACCGCTGACGTTGGCTCAATATAATATCCTTTTCGTCGTATGTAATAGAGCGCATCAAGAATCTCTTTTTCAGTTACTGTGATTATATCACCGTTTGTTTCTTCTATAGACTGAAGGATATCTTTTGCGCGTACAGGATTAGCTATTGCGATTCCCTCTGCGATTGTTTCTTTTGTTGTTCTATACGAATCGAATTCACCATGGTTTTTCCACGCGTACGCTAATGGTGCGCAGTTCTCCGCTTGTACCCCGATGATCTTCGGAAGCTTATCGATAATAGCTTCTTGCTGTAATTCCTTTAAACCGATATACGAGCCATAGAGAAGAGTTCCGTTACCGACCGGGACGATAAGAATGTCCGGGGGTTTCCATCCGAGTTGTTCAACGATTTCGAAGATACATGTTTTTGTCCCATGGAAAAAATAGGGGTTCCAGTAGTGAGACGCATAGTACGTTGTTTGTGCTTGCTGCCATGCTGCTTGTGCAGTATCTTCTCGACTTCCTGGTATCTTATGGAGATGTACTCCATACTGTTTGATCTGTAAGAGCTTCTCCGGAGATGTTTTTTCTGGGACATAGATATGACAATCGATGGATGCTTTTGCACAATATGCCGCAATCGCAGCCCCTGCGTTACCTGAAGAGTCTTCTACGACTTTTTTGATTCCTAACTGCTTAATCTTACTGACTAAAACCGATGCCCCGCGATCCTTGTACGACCCGCTTGGGAAAAGATACTCTTGTTTTAACAAAACCTTTTTACCAAACAGCTCTTCTCCAATAAGGGGAGTGAATCCTTCGTCAAAGGAGACGATCTGTTGATCGTATTCGACAGGTAATGCTTCGCGATATCGCCAGAGAGTTGGTTTTCTTTCTTTGATTTTCTTTATTGGAAACCGTGCGTGAAAATCAAGAGTCAATAACCCACCACAAATACAGTTCCATCTCGGCTCAGACGACGGATATTCTTTATGACATGATTGGCAAAGCAATGAACTTTTCATTCTAGTGTTGATTTTCAGAACCCTATGTAAATGTTTTGCCCACTACTAAGAAATGAAAGAATAAAACACGATTTTGGTGTTTTTAAGAGGGAAGAATGCTTGGCTTATCCTTTGACTTTGATGAAGAACAACAGTATCGTTGCATTCTGTGACATGGTCACTGAGCTATAGATGTGTGAGGCTGAGACGGTCACTATCGTCTTACCCCATCCGAGGATTAAATCTGAGGTAATCGTCCGTTCTCCACCCGGTGGGATAGTTAACAAAGTTCCACTTTTCTGTTTCCCGAGAAAGACATTCCCTGAGAGTGTCATGTTCCATTGGACTTGGGTAATATCGATGGCACCTGTGTTTTTGATGACTGTTTTAATCTTGAAAAGTCCACCAGAAAATACACCGATCTCTAGTTTTGGTGCGACGATAGAAATATCGAAAGGTTCTGACCAATCGCTTTCAGCCCCGAGTAGATTTTTCGCTTTCGCGGTTATCGAATAGTTGCCTTTCTCAGTCCATGAATGCGAAATGATGACCGGAGCACCTGATGCACAGGGTCCAAACCATTCCTGATGATTTCCATCGTCCCATTCAACCCAATAATACAGGTTCGAATTCCCCGGGTCGGTTGTGACGAAGGTGAAATCCATTTGACGTCCAATATCTCCCTCCGCTGATCCATTGATTTGTGGTGGGAACGGTGTGGAAAGAACAGGGCTTACCACTAATGCATAGTCTGCGTCTAATTCTGGTGTTTCGACGTGAGAGTCCTGGATTATTTCATCTGCGGACACCTGGACGATCCAGGTTCCTGCTTCAGGGTTCTGAACAAAGACACATTCAACCGTATCTTTCGTGTCAGCAACCCCATCTGGCTGAGACCATACTCCATTCTTAAGACCGTTATTTCCCCAGTATATTGTATCGGATGGAGATACAACTTTCAATGTTAAATCATTGATTCGGTGCTGACTTTGAACAGCTGGGTTTCCCGCAGGATCTGCGTAGGTCATGGTGACCTTTAGATATGGTGACCCTGACTCCACCGTAACCATGTGGGTTGATATATCAAAGGGTTCAAGGACATCTGTTTCATCGATGATATAGAAATTATCTCGTAAATCATAGAGATTTTTCACAGATGGCATTCCCCAACCTTGGTGCATGCGGGTTTTGTCCTCTGAAGTTCCATTAAAGGGGTATTGATCGGCACTGTTGATCATCATCGCTTTTGCCGTCGTCATATGAGGTCGGTAACGGAACTCTTCTCTATGGCTNNAGCGATGATTGGTGTCGCCCCACTTGTACCACCAAAGATTCCATATCCTGTTGGGCTGAGTGAGTATGTTGTGAATATTTCATCATAAAAATGCCACAGATCTGGTTTAATTCTTCCATCTGAGGCAGGTCCAATGCTCCCACCACTGTTCCACCTATCATCAGTTTTGGTGAGGGTATCGTAATGATATACGCCACCACAAGAAACAATGTTTTTCGCCCATGCCTGTGGTCGTGANNGATTTCCAGCATTACTCTGTGATTGGCAGTGAAGAATATCGAAATCAAAAAGTGTATCATCGGTGTCAGCAGAGATGGTGGTATATTGTGTTGTCCGGGCATCACCGACGCTTGAGGTCTCGAAAACACAGTAATACGGGTCTTGTACTTCCTCTCCTGTATGGGTATATCTGTTTGGGCCACCCAAACCTATATAATTATAT
>DAYE01000047.1 GCA_002506745.1 Euryarchaeota archaeon UBA33 | reverse complement strand
ATTAATAAACTTTTCTATTTTTAGTAAAATGTAGGGGTAAACAAATCATGAATCCGGAGGGGGTTCTCCTATGGAGATTTCATTATGATTGGAGGTTTTTTTGCCCATCAAAGAATCATGATTGGGGTCTGGAGGGGTTCGTAGGGAGAAAAATGGACCAATACTCATAAAATATGATGAGATACAGAGGTCAATACTGGAGTTTTCTTTGATTATTTTTCCATTTTGATATACTTAACAGAAAAACTTATTAACTAATTAGTTAATATGTTAATACGTGGTAGATATAGAACTCTTCAATTCCTCTGAAAAAAGAATCATAGAACTCCTTCTCACCGGTGATAAAACATTACCAGAACTTTCCATGACTCTTGGGATCAGTAAACCAGGAACATCGAAATATCTTAAGAAATTAGAAGAACGTCGTATCCTACGAGGGACCTATGAAAAAAATGCCGATGGAAGAACAATACGATACCAACTCCAACCATTTCAGATAGTTTTCTCGATAAATCCTCTCTTAAAAACAGTCCTTTGTTTCAAGGCAGATGATACACTTGATCAGGAATTTTTCCTACTTGGTTCCATTCCTCAAAAAGAATTCCGAAATGAGATAAAAGAATACCTAGAAAAATTGATCACGACACGTATTTCGCGATATACCGTTATTCTCTTTGGTTCTGTGGCACAAGGATCTGCTTCTCGTAAAAGTGACATCGATATGCTTCTGGTCAAAGAGTCCTGGGTTAAAACGGAAAAAAATACTGTCTTGAATCTTTTCGCTGATGCCGCGATTCAGACAACGCATCAGATTAAACCACTCTTCCTTGGATATGAAGAGTATAAACGAATGGACGCAACCTTGAAAAAAGAGATAAAAGACCACGGTATTATCATCTTTGAAAAGGGCAGCCCATGGGAGACAATCCATCAAGAACTCCAAAGGTACAAGAGTATTACGATCTAAGTTGTAATTACCTCGAATCTGCTAAGATCAGCCTAAAAAATGAGCTTTTTGAGCCAGCGATGTTTACCGCAATCCATGCCTTAGAACTTGCCTTGAAAGCTGCTCTGTTGACAAAAACTGCTGATGCATGGAAAACACATAATATCGGAGGGCAGTTCGGAAAATATTTTAGAAAAGAAATAGGGGATGAAAACTGTCGTCGGATAAACATGATTCTTTCAAAATATAATCTCCCCCGATATCCAAGTGAAGCAGCACTTGACTCAGAAGACGTTGAAAAAGATATTGAATTTATTCAGAATGTCATTGAACAACATATCGTTCACTTGTTATAGATTACTACTCCGCTGTGAGATCAACGTCTAAGGATCACGGGAGGTTTCTCCTATAAAAGACAAACATATGGGGGGTGGACAGAGAGCCCCAAGGTTATAGGTCCTCCATAAAAGGAAGAACCTAACGCAGTAATAGCGTTTATAAATATTCTCTGTTATACAAGCGAGGGTTTATGATGGTCAGCGACACAGTAAACTCTCTTCGAATATTGATGAGAAAACGTCGTACATTTTTATTGCTCATTTCACTCCTTGTTCTTATCGTTCTCTTACCACTCCTTGAAGACAGCATTCTTGGTAGTATCGTGTTGTTAATACTATTTGCGTTTATTCTTCTTTTTGGAGTCTATGCAATCAGCTACGATGTTCGTAATATCGCAATCAGTTTGATGCTCGCGGTGCCAACATTTATCGTTGTCTGGACTGAGACCTTTCAATCCTCACCATCATTATTGATTGCGCGTTTCATCCTTTCGATTATTACTATTCTATTTATTCTCATTACGATTTTGTGGAATATCCTTTCCGTTGAAAAAGTATCGATTGATCAAATCTATGGTGCCGTGTGCGTGTACATCCTTATCGCCTTAGTGTTCAGCCAAGTCTACTCCCTTCTGTATGTATTTTCTCCAACCTCCTTTCATTTCGAGTTCGGTCAATTCTCATTCTCCTCAATTTTGTACTTTAGCTTTGTTGCTCTTTCCTCTGTTGGTTTTGGGGATATCGTCGCGGTCTCTCCGCTTGCACGTGCGATTGTGAGCTTGGAGTTAATCGCAGGAGTTATTTTTGTTGCCGTATTGATCGCCAGACTTATTGGTGCCATGGCTGGAAGACAATACATGAAACGAAAAAGAACGGCTGAAGAAAAGATAGAATTCGAAAAAGGGATACAGCAACGTCTCTCAAAAAGCTGGTCCCGTTGTCTGATATTGGTGTTCATCGCGGTGCTATTGAATTTTTCAACCTCGATTGTGGTGATGAATATCCATATTCCTTTTTACCTTGATAGTTGGGGTACTTCCCTTGCGGTCATCATTGGTACTTTACTCTGTGGTGTCCTTGCCGGTGTTTTGTATAATATCATCATGGCTTTCACCTATTGGGGGAGCTCCTATTGGGTGTGGATGTTCAGCAGCATCCTTGTCGCAGTGCTCACCTGGCTTTTCTATAAACGCGGATGGGTGAATCTGCGTAAACCGCTCAAATTGCTTGCAGTCGGGATACTGACCGGGGTATCGAATGCTTTGTTAAGTATCGGGATTCTTTTCCTGTTCAATCTCCCACCCTATCAGGGAACTCTGGTGATCTATGATTTTTTTGTCCATCAAACCGGGAGCATACAGGTCGCCTCGTTCATTGAAAATTTTCTCGTTGAAATGACTGACAAAACTATCGCTATTATTATCGCCGCAGTCGTTGCCTTTGGTATTCATACGATTTTGAGAAGAAATAAACCTCCCTCGCACCAGTTGTATTTTCTTTTTTAAAAAAAGGAAAAAGGTTTATCGGAGTGCTCGGAGGAGTCTGAACGGGTCGCTGCCTTCCAGATACGAGTCGGTGAGCTGTTGGATTGTGGTGGTGTCCAGTCCTTGTCGTTGGAGTTCGTTTTTAAATATCCTTCCTGCTTTGTATGCCTTGGATTTGAAACGGAAGGCTTCTATTCCGAACCGAAAGAATAGGGATGGGATCATCAGGATGATGAACCCAACGAATTTCGGGAGATTCCTCTCTGTTTTTTCTTTCATGGTCTCGTTCGTATCTGCAGTTGGTTAGTCTTTGCCATGTTTTATCGCGTTTCCCATGAGGTTGCCAAGGTTGAGTGTCGACATGTATTGTTGGGTCAGCTCGAATGCTTGCGCATCGGTCATCCCCGCGTTCTTCAGCTCTTTGTAGAAGATCGCGGCTGCCTCTGCGAACTGTTTTGCACTCTTTGGTCCGTACAGCAGGTCGCCGAGTTGTTTGAGCAACCCAGGTACTTTCTCTGTGATGACGTCCATGATTTCCTTGATTTTCTCAGGGTTTGGCATTTCTTCGTGGTTATTCATTGTCATATACCTCCATTTATTTCTTTCATATACCCCTTACGGTGGTCATTCTATATAGTCAAACCGAGCAGTTGTGTCCACTTTTTGATCACATCATTCGTCAGCGTGTATACATATCGGGATCCGTGCTGCTGCTTCTGGATGATATGTTTTTCCTCAAGATACAGAAGTTTCTTTCGGATGATGCGTCGTGATGCGGACCCCCGCTTACTCTTTACGAGGTCTGTGATCTGGGAGACGTTCTGCCCTGGTCGTTCCAGGAGCACTCGGACGATGTCTTTTGAGATCGGGTCTTTGAGCTCAGGGAGAATCACATCAGGGGTCAACCCCCCATGGTCAAGGAGAAGACCGGCTAGTTTGAGGTATCTTTCCGTCGTCTTCCGAACATCCGTCAAAGGTTTCAGGAGCACGGACAGCATTTTTTCTAGGTCACTGATCCGTTTATTCAGTTCTTTGACTTCGTCAGCTAAATTCTTTTCCACGGTCACAGGATATTCATGAGTATACAAAGAACTTTTGCATCAATAGGAACAAGAACGTCCAATCTGGCAATCATGATATGAATTTGAGGGGGTCATATGCAAAAAATAGAGCGTTAATCACAAAATATAATTGGAATATGTAGGTTCTCTCAAATGTCGGCATGTTACCGTACTCCGTATTGTTTGGCAAGGGTTTCATAGTCTTTGCAGGCGGGGAGGTATTTGGTTGTTGGTGTATGCGTTCTAAGGTAGGTTAGGAGTATTTGAATGTGAGTGGTGAGATTGTAGAGTCGTGCCTTTTTTACCAGGTCGGTTGGCATTGTTTTT
>DAYE01000002.1 GCA_002506745.1 Euryarchaeota archaeon UBA33 | reverse complement strand
TTTTTTCGGGTGGGCTTTGTATCTTTTAGGGTAATCCCTCCGTCGGCTTCCTTAACAAAAAAATCTATGATAAGCACGACAATCATATCTTCGCGAGGATATGTTTTTAAAGAATAGATTGTTATGAAAATTTAACAATAGGAGAGATGGATAAAACATGACAGATCATTGTTCTGATTGTGGAGCTGAGTTAATGGAAGGTTCAAAATTCTGTACAGCATGCGGAAAAACTGTTGAACAACAACCTGTAACTCCGGTACAACCTGAACCACAACAACCAGTTGAAAAAAAGCAGGCTTCCAAACCACCAAAAACAAAAAAGAAACCCAGAAAAAAATTGATCATGGGTCTTTTAGCAATCGTTGCAATTGTTGTAATCATAATAATCGCTATTTATCTCCAAGGTGGCACCGGTTCAAATAATAATGCCGATAGTATGTTTGTGGGAGAATGGAACCAGTACTATAAACTTGATAACTATCGATGGATGTTTAACATGGATGGCACATTTGGAATCACTCCCCCGTCTAATATAATGCATAATGGATCTTGGACAGCATCAGGCAATCAAATCTGTTTCTATAACATGGTGTGTTATTCGTATATCTTTTCAGATGATTCAAACATTTTGATACTGACTAGAATCGGACAAAATGATAATTATTTTCCAATTATCAACTTGACAAAAAAAGAGTTACAAGGAACCTCTCAAACACCTGATATCGCGTGTTCATCAGATTCAGCAACGAATCGGATCATCATCGAATCAATCGATGCGAATGTAAAATGGAGCGACATAGAAATTACAACAAATAATGCAAACGCAACCTGGCAGGTTCAGGATAGTACCAATAAAGGTCTCGCTCGAATTGGGATAACCTCNNAATCCTTGGAGTTTAAAAGGATCAAAGATTGTTTGGGTATTAATGATGTACGGTGTGCTCATCGATTGGCTCTGTGAATTGCCTGCTTTATCATACACGGTCGCGGTCACCGTAGGCGTCTCAAACCCACTCCAGGTCCATTCATAAGGTGCAATGGTATCGTTATATTGTAAATCCCCAGCAATGGAGAACTCGATATAATCCACACCACTTGTCCCATCGCTTGCCTCTGCTATGAATTTGATGGTGAAGAGGTCGATTTGTTGTTTGGTAAGAGTAATCTCTGGCGGGGTAGAGTCTTGTTTGAAGGTAATTGGACCTTTTACTGGTTCTTCATTCCCAGCGTTGTCAACTGAGTAATATTCGAAGGTATGAATACCATCAGATGAGAAAACGACGGGGACTGTATATTCAGCCCATGCTCCACTGTCAATTTTATAATATGTGTGGCTGACCCCGGATGTGTTATCGATAGGGTTTAGGAGTATATTGCCATTGAGATACCAACCATTTTTACCAACATTCCCTGAGAACGTATGGGTTGTCATCGGTGGCATCTGATCGATTTTAAAGTTAGAAGATTTCGCTGGTTCCGCGTTTCCCATGTTGTCAACGGAGTAGTATTCTATTGTATGTACCGCGTCATTTGAGACGGTAAACGGGTTGCTATACATATTCCAGCTACCCGAATCAAGTTTGTACATCGTGTAGTCTACACCGGTCATATCATCTGTGGCAGTCAGTGTTATCGTAACTGGACTAATGAACCATGAGTTTTCCCCAACGGTTCCTGCGAAGTAAATGGTCGTTGTCGGTGGTGTATTATCGGAGAGTGTGGTGAAGGTGTACCATCTTCTTGTATACAGACCGCTTCCACTGGGATCAGTCGCATTCACCCAGATAGTATAGGTCGTTGAAAGCGTTAAGCCTGAAAGTGCTAGCGTTTTTGTTCCATTCGTCGCACCAGTTGCATTGTTGGTCTGTCCGTTGCTACAGTGAATGGACCAGGAGAAGGTATTGCTATCGGGATCGTTAATCGGGATGCTCCATGTAAAACTTAAGGGATTTCCGATTGAGCCATTCGCTGGTGATGGCGTACCGAATATCGGTGGACTATTTGCCTTGGTAGAAAACACCCATAACGGTCCTGTTGTTGATTCCCCGTAACTATCCCATGCGACAATCTTCCAATAGTAGGACGTTACATAGTTCAGAGTACCTGGATCGTAGGATACTGTCGATTGATTATATCCTACTTTTGGGGGAGTACTGCTTGTCCCAAAATACACATCATAGGTGACCGTATCTCCAGGGTTTGGATCGCCTCCGACCCAGCTGAGATCACTATTGACTGGGACATTTGTCGCACCGTTCGCTGGATAAGGGGAGCTGGGTTGATTTGGGGGCAGGTTCTCTTCAATGACTGTTGCGGTCGTCTCTGAAGGAAGATAATTCTGTTTTGTTACCGTCACTTGCATACTTCCACCAGTCTCTGGTAGAACTGTGAAGGTGACATCTCCTGCAGAATTCGTAGAACCTCGTTCGTAAATCTCATCGCCCTTCCACAGACACACGTATGCGTTTTGTATATTGCCTCCACCGGTTGTTTGAACATGGACGGTGAATGAAGAGGAAGCAAGCGGTATCGTCAAGGGATGGCTCACGACGAAGGGGGAGGGGTTTTCGGTCCACACCGGAAGTTCAGGGTCACCAAGTAACGTAAGTTCCGTGAAGATGTACTGATAATACTCATCACCAGGGTACTCTTGGTACCCATCGTTCTTATGATCGGAGAACGCTGCCCCTAAATGGTATAGATTCTCCGATAATAATGATTGGAAGAAATGCATATCAAATCCCATGGATAAGGTATCATAGGATGCCCAGTCATACCAACCATATCGTGAGTTCCCAATAAAGGCAATACCACCTCCGTTGCTATTCCGTACGAAATGCTCTGCGATACAATTAGAGACATCGTACGCTGCAGGATCGCAACCCATCGAGTAAAAGATGGTCTGCTTGTTTCCATTCGTTAATGCATCCATATCAGAGCTATACATCAACCAGTCATGATTCACATACCCGGTTCCCATGCAATCATTGTTTGAATGATCCGCATGGTTCACAAGATTCTGACCTGCATTGAGTGCATTGATGACGTTCGTGAAATGATTTCCACTCTGGCTGTCATAGACGGTTGTCATGGTCCAACTTGAGGGAATATACGAGTTTTTAATACTAATTTTACATTGCTCTGCATCCGTCCAACTATCGAGATCGAAACCGAAGAAGGCTGCTTTCTTTGCATAACTTGTCAATGGTGGATTCGTCTCATAGGTCATGACCTTATTGATGAAATTTCCTATCTGTCCAGTGCCGTTTCCTGTACCGGTGACTGATGCACGACCGATGTTGACTTCACAGACCCAATCTGAGTCGAAATCAGCGTAGTACGCATCATTCGGAACTGGATCAGGGTCAACTCCTGAAAACGTTCTTGTATGACAGGGGACGATATCGGTATCACCGCCAAGGAGGACATAGATAGTTCCCCAGTTGGTGTACACGTCTTGTACAAATGCCTTGATTTTTTGGACATTCGTTCCACTATATCCACCGGAATTGTATATCCAGGATGTTGTGACTATCGTTGCAGGGACTCCTTTCTGTGTTTTCCAGTCCGCAAGAGGTTGGAACGCGGTTACCCAGCTTGTTTGGGTAATGATGACATAGTCGTAATCACCAGGTCCTACACCAAGGGGTTGAGGATTTGGTGAAGTTTGAAGGCTCACTTGTTCTGGATTTACGACCATATTCTCCACCAGTTCTTGGTACATCGCATATCCATTCTCTGATATGTGGTCTGATAAATAATCACCGCAAGTATATCCGGTAACCCCTTCGACAATCACTGTTATTGAAGTGACGAGACTTAATTTTTTCTGAAGAGGAAGGTATTGAAGAGGAAAGATAGTGATTTCTACCATACTTTGACCGGCGAGGTCATTCTGAGGTCCTAATGTAACAAGTCGTTCCGGGTAAGGAAGTGGTGATAGATACGCTGCCCTATTGAATCGTAGATCAAGAATTGAAGGGGAGGTTTCTCCTAGTTTTTTGGGTTGTTGAGCTGGAGAAATCGTGTAAAGTCCTGAGAGTGTTTGTTTTTGTAGGGAAAGAACCTGTATATTGGTTGCTTTCATGTCTTTGGGTAATGCTATGAGCAGACGTTTGGCAGGTAACAATGGTTTTCCGTATTCTGTGAGGTAGGAACAGTCTTTCATGGTCACAAGGTCGTATCCTTGGATTTTGTTAAAGCTGAGATCCTCTCTTGAAAAACTAATGGTATATTGAAGGTTGTAGCTTTCTTGTGCGTTATCTTCGTTTTGAGGTACTATATTAACTAAGGTTATTTGTTTTTCATTTGTTGGTTGTTCAGACAGCGGCGATACTCTTGTTGGAGACGAAAGGGCAATGGTACTATATGTTCCAACAAATAGGCTTAATATGGTAATCGTAAATATTAATTTTCTAAAATTTTTTTGTGTCTTTTTTTGCATAATTTTAAATCCCCTATCCAAGGGTACCATTTACCCGGTTTTATTTAAATCTATCTAGGATTGGAGGGTTTTACGAGGGACTTTTTTTTCCATTTTGGTATTCTTCCAGGGCATCTTTAAATACCATCATTGTTAAAAGTTAACACGAAACATTATATCATTTGAAAGGAGAAATAAGGAGAAGGAACAGCTTTGAATCAAAAACAACAAGCAGAAAAAGGACGATCCCAACGATTCATTGAGTTGGATATACTCCGAGGATTTGCAATCCTGTTCATGATTATTCTGCATCTCTTCTGGGACCTTGATTATTTTGGGATCCTTTCGCTCAATACGAATTTCTATTCGCTCAACATCATTGTACCAGTCATCTTCTTCTTACTCGTCGGAATCTGCCAGGCGGTCAACAACAACAAATATCATGACCAACCAAAAAAAATGTATATTCGAACAATACAACGAGGACTTTGGATCCTTAATCTAGGAATGCTCTTCACTCTTCTTACCGCAGTGTTTCTCCCAGACAGACCAATTCTTTTTGGAGTACTTCATTGCATCGGTTGCTGTATGATCTTAAGTACACTTCTCCTAAAATTCAAATCCACCAACGTCATTTTAGCATCACTTATCATCGTCTCAGGACTAGCATTAGGATTATTCTTTACAACCGAGAACCCGAATATGGTCGAACTTGCTGCCGGCATCCATGAACCCGATATCGCAGCACATACCAT
The DNA here is from genome assembly GCA_002506745.1 of Euryarchaeota archaeon UBA33. Taxonomy (GTDB): domain Archaea; phylum Thermoplasmatota; class E2; order DHVEG-1; family DHVEG-1; genus SM1-50. The sequence continues at coordinate 41,837 of DAYE01000002.1, read as the reverse complement.
TGATTATTTCCCCATCCTTCCTTGGTTCGGCATCTGCCTGCTTGGTATCACATTGGGAAACATCCTCTATAAAGACAATAAAAGGAGATTTCCTCTGCCAGACCTGTCAAAATACAAACCAACCAAACTATTCTCTTGGCTAGGCCAACATTCCTTAGCGATCTACCTTATTCATCAACCTATCATTGCAGGGTGTTTGACTCTTGTTTTGATGTTTTAACCTGACGCACGAGTCATTTTTATCCCAACGATCGAGCACCAGATGAATGCAGGGAAACAGCTCAGAGCCTCAGTGATAGCAATCCCATCGAAGTGAAAGAGAAAAACAGTAGAACCTATCGCGATTATGACAAGCACTATGGCCAGCAGCCCAATATTTCTTTCAAATGAGCTGAATCTACTGGTCAATCCTATGGTCAGCAACGCGATCACAAGGAGAACAAAAAATGACGCTGATGTCAAAAAATGAAGGGTAAATATGGTCTCGGGGAATACACCAATTCCGATGAGGGCAAGGGAACTAAGTGCAAGAACATATGCACCAAGTTTTTTTGATAATATTTTCATCAATCCAAAGGAGAAGACCAAGACAAGAATGCCACCGAAAATCATCCCGTAATTAAACAATGCTGCCGTATTTTCTTGGATGCCAAGGTCACTGAACGCATGTTGTGTCCAGGTGAACCATGGTGATGATGCAATAGAAACACCTAAACTAGTGAAGATCACTACAGGAATGAACACACCACATATTCCTGCAACCCTGGTGATTCCAGATCGTTCTCTATCGATAGCCTGCCACATCAACAATGATGTGTGTTTGAAAGGTATTTATATTTTTTCATTTAAATAGATAAAAGATATAAAATTATTCAGAAGAATGATGTTTTATTGAGTATATTTTTTGTATATGAAGAGACCTATGAGGAGAGCAGCCAAGATAAGAAGGATATCAAAACCTGGTGTTTTTTTCTGAGCTTCCCGGACGGAAACAGTGGTTGAATAGGGGCTCACCGCATCATTATTATCGATAACTTCCAATGTCACAACAAAGGAGTCTGGAGAAGAAAATGTTGTCGTGATAAGAGGGGTAGTTATCCAATCAGCATCAAATGTCCCGTCACTGTTAAAGTCCCAACGATATCCAACAATCGTCCCATCACTATCGTTACTTAACGAAGCATCGAAACTCACCTCCTGATCCACGAAAACTGTTGAGGGAGCAATAAAGGTCGCAATAGGAGGATTATTGATGAAAATGACACCTTGTATGGTCGCTGTCGTATTTGCCATACTACTACGGCCATCATCATCGACCACTGTTAAAGTCACGGTATAGACGCCAGGATCAGCATAACTATGCTCCGGTGAAATGTCAAGAATTTGGCTGCTGCCATCACCAAAATTCCACCGATAAAAGATAATGGTACCATCAGGATCGATGCTCTTTGACCCATTAAAGAAGACGGTCTGATTCAGTTGTGTTGTATAAGGCCCCCCAGGATTCGCCACTGGCTTCTGATTCTCAGGAGGCCGCTGTTTTGTTGTAAAAAACCATATATCAGACTGGTTCTGCTGCAAACTATCATTTGCGATGACGTACCAAGCGTACGTCGTATCAAACGGCAGAGTGAAACTACAGGAGGCATTCTTCCCGTTCACCACATTCCGAACGTATCCTATTCGTATGTTATTCACTGCGTTATAGAATGAAACTTCCGAGATCATGCTACTGTCGGGATCTACTACGGTCACCCATAACTTTACAGATAACCCGACATTCTCTTGGTCATCCGCAGGCGATGGATTTGAAGGTTTTTGTGGCGGTTGTAAGAACATACCTATTGGATAATGGTCACGACCACCTGAAGCGATTATATAGGGGAGGTCACCGATGCCATCGTGATTCCTATCAACGTAGTGATAATTATCCCAATAATTTCCGATTGTTCCGTTATCCCATTGATTACTCCCTTGTTCCCGTGCATTGATACTATTCCTAAGAAAATGATTCAAGTATATGATGTTATTTTTACTCGTTTGAGTTGCGGAAAGAGCTGTGGAGCTCATGTTTCGGAATGAATTATTACTGATCTGGCAGCCAGTTCTTTGCAGGCTGATACCGATCTGACCATGGTTGAATTGATTTTCTGAAACGATACAATCTGAAGAATCAAGGGTGATTCCACTGACAGTGTTGTTATTAAAATAATTTCCTCGGACCACATCATTTGTATCCCCTGTTAAATAGATACCATGATAAGCGTTTTTCTTAAATGTGTTCTGAGTAATATTTGTGTTCGAGCAATCTCGTGTGTAAATGCCATACGTGTTCAGGGTAAGATAGTTTTCATAGAAAATATTTCTTATTGCAGAACGAAGATTCATCCCCGCATCACTTGAATTGGAGATGTTATTACTTGAAAACACGTTATTATTTGAGGAGGAAACAAAAACTCCTTTTGTATCGTTGATTAAATTTCCACTAATCATATTATCATCAGAGGAATCAAGATAAATTCCCCAGAGGTTACATTGTGAGATATTATTCTTTTGTATTACGACATTATTTGATGTCACATGGATAAGAGCTCCATATTGGGAGGAAATGAAATGTTCTGGGTCTTTTATAACGAAGTTTTCTAGGCTTACGAAATCAGTAGTGATCTCAATAAAGTATTTTATTTCATCACGACGAGAGATAACACTAGGTTGATCGTCAATTCCACCTATTAAGGAAATACGTTTATTGATGACTATACTTTCATTGTACGTTCCACTGAACACATACACGGTATCATAATCATTTGCATGATTAATCGCCTCAGTGATTGTCCGGTACGGATGTTCGGCGGACCCATCCCGGGGATACGAGAAACTATCGTCGACATAAATTTCTCGTCCAGCTTCGAAAGATGCGGTAATAGTGTGTGCTGTGGTGACTGTTGTGAAAGTGTAAGTGGTGATTAGTCCATGCGAGGTAGTATCGACAACGACATCGACGATGTGATATCCTGGGTCTGCTGCGATGGTGAATGTTTGATTAGCACCAGAGTTCACAACGACAGCCCCGCTAGGTGTGATACTCCCATGAGCACCAGCAGTCGCAGTGATGATGAACGTATCAGGCGTACCAGCTGCATTCGAATATTCAGTAAAATACAATACCGAAAGACCGTTCAGTAATAAAAAACCGAGGCTTACCACAAGAAAAATCGAACGTTTTGTGCTCATCATCCCATCCTTTTAATGAGAGATGCATCTTGTCATAGAATTAAATAGTTTTCCGAACACATACATTTAAAGATGCTCGGATTATTGTTATTTATATGAAGGTTTGTCTTGGTGGAACGTTCTATCCTTTACATAAAGGACATAAAGAGCTTCTCAGAAAAGCATTTCAAGTCGCAGGATTAAAAGGTTCTGTTTTTATTGGGCTGACATCACCTGCAATGATAAAAAAGAAAGGAGATTTTGCTTCATTTGAGAAGCGAAAACATCCAATAGTTCAGTTCTTGACAGAAGAAAATGTCCTTCAACAGGCTACAATACAGCCTCTCATCAATAAATTTGGTCCTACGCTAGAAGGAGATTTTGACGCAATCGTTGTTTCTCCAGAGACAGAACCGACCGCTCAAGAAATCAATCAGAAGCGAATGCATCTTGGAAAAACAGCCTTGCAGATCATCGTGATTCCCTATGTCCTTTCAGAGGATGGGGCACCGATTAGCTCGTCAAGAATACGACGAAAGGAAATCGATGAAAACGGGTCTATGATAAAGCAGGATTAGATTTATATAGAATAATTATATCCGCAAAAGCAGGGTGACTATACATGGCCTATGTGATCTTTGAAGTGAAATCAGCAGAAGCAGGAAAAATCCAGACCATGCTTCAAGATGATATTATCAACAGACAAAGTATTGTGATACGTGACGCAAATTCCTTAGATATTAAAGGAACAGTATCGTATTTGAAAGTTGAGGGAAGCGCCGAAGGACTGAAGCGTGCCGAAGAGTTTGCCAAGGAACTTGGTATGAAAAAGCTTCGAGATAAAAAAGCAAAAAAAATCGATGAGAAAATCAAGGAACAAGAGGATTCTGCTGCTACTGGCCTGGGCATGATCTTCGATTGAACGTTTTAGAGTTCCCAATAGTTCCCCAATTCTTTTTTCATTGAAGTGATGACGGTTTTTATATCATCATTACCTTTTATGTCGTCGTCAAAACGAAGGGGATGAGACATCATCTGTCCGAGTTGGGACAGGAAGCATTTACCGATCCATTGAAGATTATATCCTCCTTCTAAGGTACAGACGATCCTCGGTTGGATATCCTGAAATCGTCGTATCATTTCTCCGAAGAAATTCGCGGATAGTTTCAGTCCACCGAGTTGATCTGCATGGTGCGAATCATATCCTGCTGAGATAATGATGAGATGCGGTTTGTATTGTTTGGTGATCGGGAGAAATATTTCATCAAAAAGTTGGGACACCGCGCGGTCATCATGACCAAACCCAAGCGGGGCGTTTATCGTAAAGCCTTTCCCATCACCATCACCAATCTCACAGACAGCCCCTGTTCCTGGGTAATGTGGTGATAAATGAAACGATTGATACATCACATCGTTTCGTGAATAGAAAATCGATTGCGTCCCATTGCCATGGTGTACGTCATGATCAAAGATAAGAATCCTGTTTCCTTTTTTTGACAGTTCATGTGCGATAATCCCTGCGTTGTTAAACAAACAAAACCCCATGGATCGTTCTGCAGAAGCATGATGCCCTGGTGGCCGGACTAACGCATAGGCGTTCTGCGCATCACCCTTTATGACGTTTCTGCAAACCTGGGCAACCCCTCCCGCAGCCAGACGTGCCGTCTCATAATCTGATTTACAGACATATGTATCTAAATCGATCCATGAATCACCATGTTCGCTGATGTCTTTTATCCGCTCGATCATCTCAGCAGAATGCACTTCATATAACAATTTTTCGGAGATCATTTCTGGTTTGATAAATTGAAGTTTTTTATAAAACGGCGTTTGTTCCAATGCGTCGAGCATCACGTAGAGACGATCCGCATTCTCTGGGTGATCTGCGGTATCATGCTTATTGAATTCATCGGAAAATACAATCTGAGTCGTCATGAAATCCAAGGTAAACATCAATGAACTCTTTTATAATTATTACTTCTAAGCTTTAAGTACATCTAATGTGTTAATGGTTAAAACCGATACGGGGGAAACGAGGTCATGAGTAACATGCTTTTAGGTCTGTCACCAAATTATCTGTATTTTCAGGCAAAACCACCTCAATTAGTCTCGGAGCTGCACCACCCTTATTTTCTTGCGTTCCCCCCCACAGTAACCGATGCAAAAACAGCTCGGAAAAAACTTCTGGAACAATGGACAAAAAACAAAGAAGATCATCCAAAACTATCGAAAATCACTGATATCGGAGAGCTTGAGACTTACCGAAGTTTTTGTGATTATAAGAAAACCAGAAATGTGTTCAAAGTCTATACAAAAGAATCCTACCTAGTGCCCGAGATCAGTGATTATTTGTTTTTCGAACATGATCTATTCACCGCCGAACATGATATCCCGTACCATCAACGTGCATTAGTAGACCTTGCGGCAGAAGGGAAAACATGGTTGTTTGATACGAATGGCGAGAAGAAAAAACTAAAGGTACTCATCTACGATATTGAGACGACTCAGTTTGAAGAAGGAAAACCGCAGATTCCCATCGACATCATTGGGTACGCTAGTTTTGATATTGCTTTAGAGTCAGAGAAGAACCTGGATACGGAAGAGTTCAGCTTTGAGATCCGCGACACTCCAGCACATTGGAAGGATGTGGAGGTAAAACAACAGCTCGCCCGATCGGTAGACGAGGAAATCGCGAGTCTTTTGATTTTCTGCAAACAAGCAAAGGACGCTGATATCATCTCAGGTCATAACATCCTTGGTTTTGATAATGTCCATGTTCATAGTCGGATAAACTGGCTGGTGAAAAATAAACAGGATCAGCTTTCGGCTGATGAGAAAAAAACATTCCAGAATTTCAGTTCTTTGTATTGTCGGGAGGATAAATCATTCCATTTTGGTATCATGGGTGCTGATATCGTCCAGATGTATCCTAGTAGTTTTGATACGTATCTTGCTGCACGGAAGTTTTACCCATGGCTAGATGACTACCGGTTAAAATCCTTAGCACCATTCCTGAACATTATCGTTGAGAATCGGGTGTATTTAGCCCCGTCTGAAATCAAACTTGATGATCGGACGATGACATATAACAAACAGGATGTCCAAGAGCAGATAGGGGTTTCGTTACATTTTATCCAGCAAGCTTTACCCCTGTCGTTTACCACTTGTATGCCGTTTGATATGTTGCTTTCATCTGGAGCGGTGAACATGTGGGATCATATGGCGTTGCTCCGTGGAGCTTTCCAGAAAAAAATCATTCCGCCTATCTGTCGGGTGAAATCCATTGCGCAAATGTTAGCGAGGGATTTTGGGAGTCAAACCACAAAAGAAAAGATCATACGACTCGCCAAGCAACGAAGGGAACAATTGTCAAAGGATTTTGTCCGGGTGCTGAAATACGGCGAGGAGATGCCCGACTGGGTGCAGTACCCGCAGGTGATTTACAAAGAACTGGTGAGCGCTGATGATGACGAGGATGTGGTCAATTACCATATGCCGGGTGGGATGACCATCAAACCAGACAAAGAAGCCCATTCTCATTTCATCCCCTGGTATCATGTAGTGGTCGCTGATGTCGGTGCGATGTATCCAACGATCCTTAAGGCGATGAACATTGGGGCAGATACTGTCCGACTTGCAACCAGAAATGAAAAACCGGATGCTTGGGTATGGCTCAAGAAACTTCCTGAGGGGTTCTTGAAAAACAGGGATGTGAACTGGCGAGAGATCACCAAGGAGGACTCCTATGCTGATAAAGGGTATATGATTGGTGTCTGTATCGATACGAACCCTGGCGTCGTCAACTGTGCGATGACCGGTATTATGAGTATCATAGCCAAGATCAAAAAAGAATTAAAAGAAGCAAAAACCAAGGCGCCGACATCAGAGTTGCAGAGTCTAAAGATGATGTATCAGAGCATGAAAGGCGCCCGGAACGCTGGTACTCATGGGATCCTAGCGGCTCCGACCGTGACAGGGAGGCAGTTCAACCTCTGGGGTGCTGCTGCGATTACTACAAAAGGACAGATGATCCTTGCTGATACAATGGACCAGCTCAACAAGCAGGATATCCGTGTGGTCTATGGTGATACGGATGGGATCTACATGGGNNCCTGATGTTGCGAATGCGGCGATTAAACGATGCAATGAGAAATGGCAGAAAGAGTTGAAATACCCTGATTTTGAGTTAGAGGCAGAGCACCATGATGGTATGATTTTTATCAAGCATAAAAACTATCTGATATTTGATGAGAAGAACGGGAAAATAGAGATGGTGACGAAAGGAAATAACTTCAAAGGGTCGGATAAGGCAAACATCGCGCGGAAGGTTTTAGCAGAAATCATGATGACCGTACTTCAGGAGAATCCGTGTTGGGAAAAAGAAGAGGAGGTGCGTGCTGCGGTCAAGGAGAGTATCAAGAATACAACCAGGGAAATCGTCTCCAAGCTTGATCTTGAAAGCGTCGATTTGAATGATTTGACCATTATCCAATCAGTACAGCCGGAGAAGCGATATAAATTGAACCAGGACGGTTCTTCATCGACATTTGGAAAACGATCTGAGGCTCTTGAGAAACTGCTTGGTCATCGGATTCGAAGCCGGGTGAAGATGAAGTTTGTCATAACAAAAAAACCGCTGCCCGGTATCGTAAAACCATCGAAAAGTGGAGTAAAACCTATTGATTATATGTACCCGATTGACCTGGTGAAGGACCGAAAGGAAATCGATCTTGACTGGTACAAGAAGATGATCGAAAACTATGTGCAGGGTGCATTTGGATTATCTGATATTTCCACCACGGAGCAGAAAGGACTAGACGCTTGGATGTAGGAATATTCCTGTTTTATTATTCATAGTTCTGAGACCGGGTATCAGTTGTACAACAAACCCTTTAAAAGAAGAAGACGACACTACTGATTGAGAACTATGTTAATCGTCGGACAAGTGTCAAGTAAAGAAGAGGCAAATGAAATCACTTTTATCGCAAAGCTTTTTATCGTTGGTCAACGGGCACGATTTCTTGCGTCAAACCCACAAGCTGCCTGTGCATCAGACGAAGATGACGCCGAAGACGAAGAAGAAGAGTAATGGTTTTTGTCCAGGATAACAAAGAGACTGTTATCCTTTGGTTCTTTTCATTTTCTATCGGTTCTTCGAACTATATCATCATAACATAGTTTGACTAACGTATCAATCGGTTGTGCCGCATCCAGATGGAGAAAACGTTTTCCTTTTGAAACCTTCAGGTAATTCGTATGAACTTTTTCTAAAAATGCAAGTCGTTCAAAGGGGATTAATTCTGTTCGATGCTGAATACGTGCAAGAGATGTTTTTGGATTAATCACGAACAAGAACGTTCGATCAGGCAGAAGAATTCTACCTTCTGAAAGCTCCTGAAGCCATTTTAATGGATTTTTCAATTCAGATTCCAACTGAGCTGCCTGATAGGCATAGGTCGACTCGGCGTATCGATCGCATAAGACGATTTTTCCTTCATCCAACCATTGCTGGATTTGTTTGCAGTGCAGTATGCGATCTGCGATAAAGGTAAACGATGTGATAAAAGCATCAGACTGCGATCGGATGCATTCTTGGACATACTTTCCTATAGTTGAATCAGTTGGTTCATATGTCCAGATGGTATCGTGCCCAGCGGATCGTAATTTCTCTGAAACTAACTTTGATATGGTAGATTTTCCTGAGCCGTCAATGCCTTCAAATGTCACAAACTGTTTCATGTCTGCTGTTTCTCCTGTTTCCATTTATTACTATAATAATTGAGTGGATGATGTATTTTCTTACAGAGTTCATCCATTTTATCGACCGGGCATATCCCATAGGTACGCATCTTCTCACATCCTGGGCATTTATACTCTGTCGATGACGACGCACCCGTGATATGCTCTACCTGATATCGAGTTTTATCCTCCTGGTAATCTGGAGCGGTGCTGAAGAGCTTCAATATCTCATTGGTGCTGAGTTTCAATGAACTTAAGAACGCGACTAAGGAAAACCGTCCCATATGGGGCACGTTTTCTCCAGACTGGATCGCTGATAAAATCTCTTTCATACAAGGCGGGAGTTTCTCGATGCTTAACTTACCGACCGGTGTCGCCTCGATTTTTTCCTTCTGAAGAGCGAGCATGTTCTGAAACCGTTGGACGTCTGAAGAAAAGACTTCAAAGACGCTTTTGTCACATTCTCTGGTGAGGAGTTCTTTGTTGATTCGTTCTCGAAGGGATTCTAAGAGGATTCTTGCGAGATCTTTCTGCGATATTGTAAGGAATCCTGCGCTGACGCCACGATTGACCATTTTCCATTCCTTGTACCTTGTTGGTGCATTACGGAGATAATCTTTGAAAAAGATCTTTATTATGTTTGTTTCTGAGTTATATTGAACTGTTACTTCGAGCTCCTGGGCGACGGTGAGAAGAAAAGGGGTAGACTCGTTGAGAAGATATTTGTATACGTGTGATGCTTCTCCAAGGGCGTATCGTTTTTTGAAAAAGGAATCACCAATACAGACTGCGACCATGCGTGCTAATGGGTATGATAAGATTTCCATGATACAATCGGATTCATTAGCTAGACTTCGCTTGCCCACATCTCGGTTTTTCAAAGCATTGTCTAATCGTTCGATGCTGATGATCCGCGCTCTTTCATAGGGGGGTTCATGAAGTAACTCATCGATCGATGGACCGTTCTCTTTGATGAACTGTCGTGTGTCGTTTAGAAATGGATATTTCGCTAATGTCACTAGCTCCCTCATGACAGAGCCTGATATTTCTTTTCATTAAAGAACCTTCCTCTTTGTTGGAATCTCTAAATTTTAAGTAGTAGAAGACCGATAGGGGCTGCAGCATTGTTTGGGCTCGTAGCTTAGACCGGTGGAGCGACTGGCTCATAACCAGTTGGTCGTCGGTTCAAATCCGACCGGGCCCATACTCTTACATCTAAATATTTTATCATGAATTCTCTTCTATAAAACAGGAGAAAATAGAATTGAAAAATCAGTTTTTAGTGAATACCAAATTTTAAAATAAGAGAACTGATTACAGGCACGGGGCATTTTTATGGTAGTTAACTACGACCGTTTATTCTCAACACGATCAAAAAACCTGAAATCCTCGGAGATACGGGAGTTATTGAAACTCACTGGAAGCCCCGGGTTTATCTCTCTAGCAGGGGGATTACCAAATCCTGAAGCATTTCCTATCGATGTCATCCATGAATGTATCGAGAAAGTGTTTAAGACCAACATCCAAAACGCCCTTCAATACGGCACGACTGAGGGAGTACCACTGCTCAGGAACGTTCTTGCGCAGAGGATGAGAGAGCGAAAGGGGATTGATTGTGAGCTTCACGATATTCTTATCACGAGTGGTGCACAGCAGGCGTTGTCGTTTGTCGCATTTAACTTATTAGACCCTGGCGACACCTATATCACAAGCGCACCGACCTATCTTGGTGCGCTGCAAGCGTTTCATGCGTATCAGGGGAACTGCGAATGCATCCCGATGAATGACGAAGGAATTGACATCGAATCATTACGGAGAAACCTCAAGCGTCTACACCGAACCGGTATTACCCCAAAGTTTCTGTATGCGGTCGCGACATTCCAGAATCCATCGGGGGAAAGCATCTCGCTCGAGCATCGGAAGGAGCTTCTTGAGATCGCATCGGAGTATGATTTTGTCATCATCGAGGATGACCCCTATGGTGAACTAGTCTTTGAAGGAGAAGAGATCCCTTCGATTAAATCAATGGACACCAAAGGTCGTGTAATCTATATTGGGACGTTTTCAAAGGTGCTGGCACCCGGGTTCCGACTAGCTTGGATCATCGGCTCTGAGGAGATCATCAACCGATTCTCCCTTACAAAACAATCCGCTGATCTTTGTTCGAATATGTTTGTGCAATATGTCGCATATGAATATATCAAAGGCGGGTACCTTGATATTCAGATTAAACATATTAGGCAGCTCTATCGGCATAAACGGGATGTGATGATAAAAGCATTGGAGGAATATTTCCCAAAAGAGGCGAAATGGACAGTCCCGGGTGGCGGGATGTTCCTGTGGGTCACCTTGCCGAAAAATGTCAACACGCGTCTGATGTTTAAACGAGCGGTCGAAAAGAAGGTCGCGTATGTGGTCGGTGATGCGTTCTATCCCGATAGCAGCAACTATAATTCCATGAGACTGAATTTCTCGTATACTGATGATGATGTGATGCGAGAGGGGATTAAACGTCTCGCGGGAGTCATAAAAGAAGAAATGACTTCACCATATGACAAAGATGAGTATGTGGGAGGAGTTTAACCTTCTTTTCCCTTTTTTTATTAAAATATCAGATAATTTGAAAAAGAAACAAGATTTCTTCCTCGCACTAACTTTAAATAACATAACACTATTCCGGAACCCTATCTCTGAAGGGTGATTATCCTGGGCAATATACGACAGACACACATAAAAAGCGTCGCAATCGACTTAGTGAAGAAATTTCCAGATAAGTTTACTGGTGATTTTCAAAGTAATAAAGAAAATGTCGACTTACTGATCACGGTAAGTAGTAACCTTTTACGAAATAGGATTGCTGGCTATATTACTCGATATGTGGTTTCTCGAAGCAAATCAAAACCAGGTCGACCCATTTCTGAGTAACATCCCAATATTTATTTTATACTGTGAAATCTTCCTCACAGGTGAATTCTTATTTCTGTGCAAGACGCGATCAAATCCCTGCAAAAGGGACAATTCATTCTCATCTATGATAATGAATCAAGAGAAAGCGAAACAGACCTAGTCATCGCATCCCAGTTCGTAACACCGGACTCGATCAAACGCATGCGAAAAGACGGTGGCGGGCTCATCTTCCTTATGATGTCCTATCCAACGGCACAGACATTACAACTCCCGTTTCTCTCAGACCTCTTTTCTCAGGTGAGTAATGAATACCCTGTCCTCAAAGCACTCGTCCCAAATGACATCCCCTATGACACCAAATCCTCTTTCTCGCTCTACATCAATCATCGGAAAACATTTACCGGGATCACGGACAACGACCGAAGCTTGACCATGAAGAAATTCGCAGAACTTGTAACGAATATAAAAAACAAGGACAGCAAAACAGCAGTAAAAGAACTCGGAAAAGAATTCCGATCCCCAGGACACATCCCCATCTGCATCGCCTCAGAAAAACTCCTCAACGAGCGAAAAGGTCATACGGAGCTTGTGATTTCATTACTAGAAATGGCAGGACTGACCCCAGTCGGGAGCGGCTGTGAAATCATGGGAGAACACGGAAAGGCTTTACAAAAAGAAGATGCAAAGAAATACGCTGAAAAAAACAATCTTGTGTTCTTAGAAGGAAACAATATTATCAAGGCGTGGAAACAATGGTCAAAGTAATGGCTACCGGGACCTTTGATTTACTACACATGGGGCATATCTACTATCTGAAAGAAGCGAAGAAACTCGGGGACGTTCTTGCTGTCGTAGTCGCGACAGATGCAACAGTACGTAAACTCAAACATGACCCGATCACCCCACAGGAAATACGAGTCAATCTCATCAAAGAACTCAAAGTAGTCGATGAAGCCTACCTTGGTCACGAGCAGGATATGTATACAATCGTCGAAGAAATAAAACCAGACATCATCGCCCTTGGTTTTGATCAGATCCATGATGCGTCTACGATTCAAAACGAGCTAAAGAAAAGAAAACTCAATGTAAAGGTTGTACGACTCTCGAAATACCAAGGGGAAAGTGACTTGGAGGGCACCCGTCGGATTATCCAAAAAGTAATAGCAGCCCATGAGTTTCAAAAGAAGATGCAACATATCGAAGGAGAACCATGAAACGAATCGGCATCGCAGACACCACCTTTGCTCGCTACGATATGGCACACGCTGCCATCGACGAACTACAGTCCCGGTCCACAGGATTTTCAATCATCCGATACACGGTCCCTGGGATAAAAGATCTCCCCGTGGCTTGTAAAAAATTATTCCAGGAACAATCCTGCGACATCATCATGGCACTGGGTATGCCTGGTCCAAAACTGATCGATAAACAATGTGCCCATGAAGCAAGCACAGGACTGATCCATACGCAATTGTTATGTAATAAACATATCATCGAAGTCTTTGTTTATGAAGATGAAACACAGAATGGAAAAGAACTCGCATCGCTGGCAAACCAACGAGCGAGGGAGCATGCGCGAAACGTTATCGACCTGCTGTTCCATCCTGATAATCTAACCAAACATGCTGGTCAGGGTCTTCGCGAAGGATTTGAAGACGCAGGATCAGTACGATAAAAAAAGGAGACAAAAAAATGGTAAAAGAAAAAATAAGAATCGGAGCGGTCGTTTCTGATTTCAACTATGACATCACCACGATGATGTTCGAACGAGCAAAAGAACACGCAGAGTTTTTAGGCGCTGAAATTACCAAAGTAGTGAAAGTCCCAGGAGTCTTCGATATGGGACTCGCAGTCAAAAAATTACTCGCAAGAAAGGATATCGACGGTGTCATCACTATTGGAGCAGTTATTGAGGGAGAAACCGAGCATGATGAGTTAGTCATTCAACATGCTACCAGAAAAATCGCTGACCTCGCTTTAGAATTCAACAAACCAGTCGGTCTTGGTATATCGGGGCCAGGGATGACAAGACTACAGGCAGAAGACCGTATCGAACGAGGAAAGGCAGCAGTCGAAGCGGTCGTCAAGCTCCATCAACGATTACAACAAATCTAAAAAAATTTTATACTCTATATTTCTTCTTTTTCAAAAGGAACAACAGTAATCGTTAAACGCTCGAGTTCTGAAATCTTATCAGTTGAAATCTTGATGATTTCAGTTTGTATTTGATTCAGTTCTGATACGGTCATCTCGCCCGGAACCATTATCTCAAGCTCCCCTTGAATTACCGGCCCCGTCCTTCGCAGTCGAACAATCTGTGCAGATCGCACACCCTTCACACGCTCTGCGTACGTTTTAATGAGTACACTATACATCAGACAATCACCATCGCATGCATCCACGAGCATATACCCTGCTTCTTTGATAGCGGCAAATCCAATAGTAACAATCAGACCAGCGATGACGAAGCCAATGATGGAATCTGCAACTGTATATCCAACTGATGAAAGAAGCAATGCAACAACAGTCAGAAATGAGGTTGTCCCATCTTTAATAGTGTTAAACGCATCGAGTTTCACAGAACTCATACCAGCGGTTCGGCATTTAATGATTTTATACAGACCAAGACTGATAGCGATTAAGCCTGCAATAAATGCCACGATTGCGCCAATAAAAGGAAGTTGAACCTGCTCCGGATTGACTAGCTGATTATAGGATCGAAAAATAATGTAACTTGCTAAAAAAAACATGACAATTGTCGCAGCAATGGAAGCTAGATTCTCAAGTTTATAATACCCAAAATGGAACCGCTGATCCGCTGGTTTTTTCAAGAATCGAAGTCCTGTCCAAACTATTCCTGAGACAAACCCATCTCCGATACAATCGAAACCATTAGCAATAAGTGAAACACTACGGGAGGTGGTTTCTCCTAGAATAATCTGAAAAATGCCAAGACCAACCAATGATGCTGTTGTCACGAGAGCAACAGTTTCGGTACGATTGACAACGGATTCTTGGGTCAGAGCCATTACAACATAGAAAGAACAACCTATTATTAAAAATTATTATTTGGTGAGAAAAAGAAAAACATACTCGATGATTTCCTTTAATTTGTAAAGAAATATTATAAGAGAATCATCGTATGAAAAAGTATTTAAGTGGTGGTTTTCATGGCAGGACATTCATAAAAAAATATAGTGCCAAAGGGAGAACAAAAAAGACAGGGGCGTATCATGGTAAAGATTAACATAACAATTGAAGGGGAAAATGTTTCAGAGATTATCGATGAACTTTTACATATGAGCCTTGAATTATTAAAAACAAATAGAAAAGAAATTCGAGAAGTATTAAAGATTCTTGCGGATGAATCCTTAGAGATCTTAAATGAGAAGAAGACTTTGGAGAAAGGTGCAGAGCTGTACAGGAAAATTAACTCTGAGATTAACTGGACCTACAAACGATCGAAAGAATAAACAACGTTCAATCATCTATCTTAGTTCAATAAAATCACGTGGGCTTTTTGTAAGAAGCTCCAGTCCATCTTTTTTTACGAGAATATCATCTTCTATACGGACTCCACCGAACCCTGGCAAGTACACCCCAGGTTCGACCGTAAGAACCATGTTTTCTTTTAATTCCGTGTCGTTATCTGGGGCAAGCCCAATCCCATCATGCACGGCAAGGCCAAGCCCATGACCGGTAGAATGAATGAATCTTCCTTTGAATTTTGTTGAATCAATAAACGAAAGGACTGCATGATGAACGTCACTTGCTTTTATCCCTGGTTTTATCGCTTGAAAAGCGATCTGTTGTGCTCGAAGTACCGTTTCGTACATCTCTTTGTGTTTTTCAGTTGCATTCCCAAAGAAAAACGTGCGAGTGATATCAGAATTGTATTTTTTATAACACGCACCGAAATCACAGAGAATAACGGAGTCGTTCTCGAGTTTCACATCACTATGACCATAGTGCGGTTCTGCTGAGTTCTTCCCAAATGATGAGATGGTATCAAACGCTGGTTTTTCTGCGCCAAGGCTTTGGAGAGAATAATTAATTTCTGCTGCAAGTTCGTCTTCGCTCATCCCTTCAGCAACGATCTCTGGGATTGTCGCCATCGTCTCATCAGCGATCTCACATGCTTTTTTTATACGCTGAATTTCCTGTTCGTCTTTGATGAGTCGTGATTTGAAAAATCCATCCGATACATCAATAAACTTTGTATTTGGTACAAGCCCTGTGAACTTATTGAAATCGAGATACGATAGGCTACTTGCGTTCACACCAATGGTTGAAAAGGGAGAAAGAAGATGTTTGAGGGCTGTGGAAAATTCTTCTTTTGTTCTATAAATGGTCAAACGCGCGTTGGATTTCCGTGCACTTTCTGCTTCAAGTTCAGAGACTAAAAGATCAATAGTTCCGTCAGAAAGAATTACTGCACATGATCCTTCAAAGAGTCCTTGGTCGAGATTCGTGACATAGAAGAAGTTATCATCGACATAGGGGATGCTAGCATTTTTTAGTACAATACAATCGACAATCTGCCTGCTGTTACGAAAAATATTTTTGACTCTCTGTATCACGGACGAATCACCCTATGCTCTTAAACGCGCTCCTCACGTAAATCGATAAAGAAGAAGCGAGGGGAATGGTCTGGAGAAGACTACAACTTTTCGAATGAAGTAATAATGTTGTGTAGTTGGTCCAGGTCGGTTCTAATATTCTCTACTTCTTGCATTTTTTCTTTTTCGAAGCTTTTCAGAATAGATGGCAAGTCAGCGGTTAGCTTGTAGAGGTGAACTGGTCTTCCTTTCCCTTTCTTTTTTTCATCGCGTTTCTTAGCCCAGCCTCTCCGGCGGAGTTCTTGCATGGCGACGCTTACTTCAGGTTGTCGAAGATCTGCTCCCTGCTCAACGTCTGCAGAGCGACATTCATCCACCTGAGAAATGTAGAGTAACGTCTTTGCGAGATTCTTAGGCATTCCAAGCTCTGAGAACAACTGGACTGCTTTATTTTCATTATCATCCAATACCATCGACTTTTTCCGTTTCATACATTCTCCTCGCAGAATAAATCAATTCTGAAGTATATATATTTTTCCAATTTTTTCATTTAAATTTTTATATCCTATTCTATTATTTAAATCTTTTTATTTTTAAATTGCTTTCACTCATCATTTGTTTCGCAAGCTCATCAGGATACTCGCCTGAATAAATAATTTCAGTGACACCAGCATTAATCAACATCTTGACACAGACGACACAGGGCGTATTCGTACAATACAGAACAGACCCTTTAATTGAGGTACCGAACACCGCCGCTTGGATGATCGCGTTCTGCTCTGCGTGTAATCCTCGACAGAGCTCATGCCGTTCCCCAGAAGGGATATTCTGATCCTCGCGAAGACACCCAGTTTCAGAACAATGTCTGAGACCCTTCGGTGCCCCGTTATAACCAGTACTTAAGATATGTTTTTCTTTTACAAGAATCGCACCGACTTTCCGTCGTAAACACGTACTTCGCTTTGCGACCACATAAGCCATTTCCATGAAATATTCATCGTAGGACGGTCTGAGTTCCATAAAAATCCAAAATACATATGATTGTGCAGCTTAATAAAATTATTATTCTGCACTGCGCTGAGATTCACCGTTTCGCATGAAAAATAAATGATCCCCAATCACTGCCCGGAATACGGTCGTAAGCAGAGAGAAACCAAGGATAATACCCCAGATGACCGGATCAAACATCGGAACCGTTGTAAACAAAGTATTCAACGCAGGGACAAAAATAATCGCAAGAATCATCAGGAAGGTAAACACAAAAAAAGATTTTAATAAAATATTTTTTCGTTTGAACTTCTCGATGAATGTCCCTTCTCGTAAGATGAATACATAGATCTGTGGCGAGAGCAACGTAATGGCAAATGCGACCGTACCAGCCATGAGCCCTGCCTGTTCAAGACCGATACCCTGGGCTTTGAGATATTCAAAACAAAGGATGTACCCTGCAGCAATGGACAAGCCAAAGATGATGCCATCGACAATCATAATTATCCGATGTTTACGAGAAATAATCGGTTCGGATATCTTCGAGGGATTTCGTTTCATGATATCTTTATCAGCAGAATCAGTACTCACCCCGATGCTTGGGAATGATTCCATAATCACATTCGACCAAAGCAACTGTAACGGCATTAACGGTACAGGATATCCCAAGAGCGGCGTAACAAGGATACCAACAACCTTACCGATATTGTTTGTTATAAGATACCGGATGAGTTTTTTCAGGTTCTGATACACACGTCGTCCTTCCTCAACAGCCTTGACAATGACAGAAAAATTATCATCAGTCAAGATAATGTTTGCTGCCTCTTGCGACACCTGTGTCCCAGCCCTGCCCATCGCGATACCGACATCAGCCTTCTTCAACGCAGGAGCATCATTGACACCATCACCGGTCATGGCGACAATATGGTTTCTCGACCTCAGTTTTTCCACAATCTTTAATTTATCAAGCGGCGCGACACGAGAATAGACACGAAGTTGCTCGACCCGGTTTTCAAATTCAACATCGGACATTGCCTCCAGGTCCTTTCCTTCAATTGCCTGACTCATATCAGAGGCAATGCCAACGCTCTCTGCGATAGAAAACCCTGTTTTTATACTATCACCGGTGATCATCACAACATTAATGTTCGCATCTTTTGTCTCCTGAATCATCTGTTTTACTTCGTCCTTAGGCGGATCATAAATGGCAGCGGTGGCAAGGAATGTGAATCCTGAAAGATCATTCATATCGATTTTCTGTGTGTCACCGACGTTTGATTTTTTCACAAAACCAATAAGTCGGAACCCTTTCTCGGACCGTGAGCTCAGTTCTTTTCCGATATGTTGGCGATGATGATCATCCAGTGTCTGAATCTTACCATCAAGGTAATATGAGTCGCAAAACGTGAGGATTTTTTCCGGGGCACCCTTGATATAGATATCATGTTTCCCTAAGCTATCCCGGGTGAGAATCGCTGAAAACATAAGCTCAGAAGAAAACGGAACACTGTCAATAACGTTGTAAGAATCGAATTGGTCTTGTTTAAAACCATTTAAAATCGACGCTTTAATCAGTGCGATCTCAGTGGGATCTCCTAACTCTTTGATGATGTTTCCATCTTGTTCGACGACCTGGGCGGTGGAGCATTTTATAGATGTTAAAAAAAGATCGTGCAGAAGTGCTGATTTTCCTTCTGCAATCATCTTGAACATATCAGTCATCACATAGAACTTCGTACCAATGAAGAATTCCTTCACCGTCATATCATGTTTTGTGATAGTACCTGTTTTATCGGTGCAGATGTAATCGACATTTCCGAGAGTTTCAACCGATGAAAGTTGCTTTATAATCACTGAGTTTTTTGCAAGTCGCTCCATCGCAAGGGATAGTGCGATGGTCATCGATGCGGGTAATCCTTCTGGGAACACTGCAACCAATATGCTAATCGCAAGTAAAATTGAAAAACCAAGGTCGGTCCCTCGCAAATATCCCATGACTAAGACAAGGACGAGAGCAACGATTGCCAGAACGACCAATGCTTTTACTTCATGGTCCATTTTCTTCTGAAGAGGTGTGCGTTCGTCTTCCGTTTCCTGAATGTTTACCGCGATTTTCCCGATTTCTGTGGCATTCCCTGTTTTTACAACGAGTGCCTTTGCATGACCGTTAAGAACTTTACTGCCAGCGAATACAATGTTTTTCATCTCGTAGAGTTTAGGGTTTTGTTCAAGTATTAGATTTACATTTTTCTGAATAGGTTCGCTTTCACCAGTGAGATGCGCTTCATCAAGAAGTAAATCCGTTGCCTCAATGAGTCGCGCATCTGTAGGGATAATGTCCCCTGATTCAAAGACGATGATATCCCCAGGGACTAAAAATTTTGAGGCGATGACATCAATATTTCCATCTCGAATGACCTTACATTGAGGAGAAAGAATTTTTTTCAACTCTTCCGCTGCTTTTTCTGCTTTTCCTTCTTGGACCAAACCAATAACTGTGTTGATGAGAACAACGGCCACAATCGCAATAGCCTCAAGTGCATCTCCGATGATAAAAAACGAAAGAAGAGCTGCGATAATCAGAATAAGAGCCATAGGTTCGATGAGTGCCTCAATAATCTTTCGAAAAATGGTTTTCCTTTTTACCTTTGCGAATTCGTTTGTCCCATAAATGCGTAACCGTTCCTCTGCAACCGCTTCGGGAAGGCCCTGAGGGGACGTCTGAAATACGGTAAATAAATCTTCCTTCGATTGGAACGAGAAATTTCCAGAGAGATCAATTCTTTGAGATTCCATTGTGTTTTTTCCGTTGATTGTCCACCTAAATCATGTCTTCTTTTAATTAGTTTTCATTTGAAGGAGAAAATCGCGATTCATCTGAGAAAAAACCATACTTTATTAAATAGTTGAAAGATAAGGGATTTCAACACGGTATCATCGAGGGGGAAGCATGAAAAAAATCGGAATCTTAACTGGTGGCGGTGATTGTCCCGGGTTAAATGCAGTCATTCGCGCGGTAGTAAAAAAATCCTTGAAATACCATTGGGAAGTCATTGGAATTTTAGATGGATGGAAGGGTCTGATCGAAGGAAACATCCTCCCGCTTACCGCTCAACATATTTCTGGGATTTTACCAAAAGGTGGTACAATTCTTGGGACGTCTCGTACGAACCCATTTAAGGATCAGAAAAACGTCGATGCAGTTTTATCAAATATGAAGAAATTCAAAATTGATGCACTCATTGTCATTGGCGGAGAAGATACACTAGGAGTCGCCTTGAAACTATATAAATTGGGGGTTCCGGTCGTCGGCGTCCCAAAGACGATTGATAACGACATCTCAGGAACTGACTATACTTTCGGATTTGACACCGCAGTATCTATCGTGACTGATGCAATAGACCGACTTCATACCACCGCAGAATCTCACCATCGGATCATGGTGCTTGAGGTGATGGGCCGACATGCAGGATGGATTGCGACGGTATCAGGAATTGCTGGCGGCGCAGATGAGATACTCATCCCTGAAATCCCTTTCCACATTGAGGATGTCTGTAAAAACCTAAAAGCGCGGCATGACAGTGGGAAAAGATTCAGCATCGTCGTCGCCTCCGAAGGAGCAAAACCAAGCGATACCGATCATTTTGAGACATTATCTGAAGAAAAAGATGAGTTTGGCCACGTGCGTCTTGGTGGTATCGGACAGCGTCTTGCAAAGGAAATTGAGAAACGACTTGGTGTTGAGACACGGTTCACGGTTCTGGGCCATGTGCAACGCGGTGGATCCCCTACGGCTTATGACCGAGTTCTCGCGACACGATATGGTGTTGTTGCAGTCGAATTGGTAAAAGAGGGGCTTTTCGGTAAAATGGTCGCCTTACGAGGGTATAAAATCGTACCTATCGATCTCACCGAATCGGTCACAAAACTCAGGACTGTTGACATGGACCTCTATAATATTGCGACAACCTTTTTTGCAAAACCCCATACGGAATAAATCCCTGTTACTTCTTTGATTTATTTCTTTAACTTCACTTCAACATCCTGAAAATCCTTAGGGGCAAACGAATGGGGAAACACACTGCGTGCTTCATCCTCAAGTACATGATAATCAAGATAACGCGGGCTGATATGCACCAAAAAGAGTTTTTCTACCTCTGCTTTTTTCGCTATCTCTGCCGCTTGAGCAGCGGTTGAGTGTCCGTAATCCTTCGCGATGTCCTGAAGCCTTGTATCAAAGGTAGCCTCATGGATAAGGACATCAGCATCCTGAGAAAACCCAACTATCTGATGACATGGTTTAGTGTCACCAGAAATCACTATCTTCCTACCTTTCCGTGAAGGGCCGAGAATCATGTCTGGTGTGATTTTCTCCCCATTAGAAAGCATGATAGTTTGCCCTTTTTGTAATTTACCGAATAATGGACCTTCAGGGATCCCCATTTTTAAAGCCTTGGATTTATTAAACTTTCCTGCACGTTGATACTCATTGATACTATATGCGAATGCAGGGACATTATGGCTGACTTTTAACGCCGAGATGCTGTAGCCATCAAATTTGACCTCCTCCCCATCAGTGACATCATGGGCTATAATTCGATAGGACGGGCGAAAATATCCTAATGTAAGCAGCTGATTGGTGAGTTCCACCATTCCCTTTGGACCATAGATGTGAAGTGGTTTGTCTCGATCATTCAACTGCATCGTTTGAATCAGGCCTGGTATCCCAAGAAAATGATCGCCATGAAAATGAGTAATGAAGATTTTTGATATCTGCATAAAACTTAGATTGGATTGTTGGAACTGCCGTTGCGTTCCTTCCCCACAGTCAAATAAGATGATTTCACTGCCTCTTTTCACAGCGATGGATGAAACATTGCGTTTCACGGTCGGCCAGCTTCCACCGGTTCCTAGAAAGATGATTCGTAATTGGGTCATGTACGGGACGGATACTCCCTATTGGGGTAAAAGCGTTTTGGTGAGGTCACCTTAAATGTAGAAGGAGAAAATTACTATTGATATTTATCATGTACTATTCAGATTCCAGATTTCTAAAAAAAAGTTATTTTTAATAAGTTGAAATTAGTTTTATGAATTTTTATACACAACAAAATACCGGGTGAGGCTCCGATGGGATTTCACAGGATAGATTGCGACGACTGAGAGGTATTGTTCCCCGATCGACCGTATGGCCTCATTTGAGAGACCGACGACCGCATATTTATTTTTTTTAAGGATTTGTGCTATTGTTTCGAATGCACGACTGTATAGTTGTGTGAGTTGCTCTCCTTTTGTGGTGGTTGCACGAGCATAGGGAAAATCAGTCGCTATCGCATCAACCGAGGGAACATAGCTTGAGATATCACCGATATCCGCGCAATATAACTGGAACTTTTTCAGGTGATAGAACTCAAGGTTTTTTTGACTACCATCAATCATCTTCTGTTCAATATCACCGCCAATGATTTGTGCACCGAGGAGTCCGGCTTCTAGTAAAATGCCCCCAGTGCCGCAGAACGGGTCTAGCAATGTTTGTTGTTTTTTCACTTGGGAGAGATTGACCATTGCTCGTGCGATTTTCGGATGAAGGGTGATGGGTGAAAGGAACGGTCGTAAATGACCTCGTCGTTGTTGAAAATGGCTTGTGTTAAGACTTGCTTTTCTCACCCCAAGGTATGCAGTGTCCTTTGTTACTACTGCGCGTATCTCTAGGTCTGGATTGGTGAGATTGACCATCCTTTTTTTCGTATATATATCGCCTAATTGGTCGATGAGTTGTTCTGAATGGATGTGCGATGAGCGATTTTTACAGCGGATCGCAACCGATCCTTCTGGTGGGAGAGGATGTTTTTCAGCGTTTTGTATTATCTCATCTAACATGGCAGGACATGAAAACTGAAGGTCATCAATCATGAATGTAAAGGCAAGACGTTCTGCCAATCGCTTGATGCCAGCATCATTTGGTTTTGTTTCCACAATGAGGACATCTTCATTGGAACTGATGATTTCAGCATCCATATGTTCAGCTTTCAGTGATGCGAGCACTTCTGCAGAGGGCAGCGTGCCATATTCTTTCGAAAGTTCAAACATCAGCTTCATAGGGAATCAAACAATCCAAAAGCTCTGAATGCGCAACTGCTAATAAAATAATTGGTCGCAGGGATAAATGAACAGATTTGGTGAAAACTTATTCGACAGAACCTTCGTCGACTTTTTTCTTCTTCAAGTTTTTCTTTAACGCCTCATCGACCTTATCTTTGGTGTCTTGTTCCCCTTCGAACCATTTCCCGTCCGTGTTTTGATCGATTTTACCGGTGAGTTCATCGATCTTGTATCGCATATACTCCTGTCCTTTGAACCATTCATCAGGGTGTTTGTTCTCATCTTCTGGGATCTGTTCCTCTGAGTTTTCTTCTGTTAAGATGGTGGTCTCCTTTTTTTTCGCTTGTACAGGGATTCGTATCTCTTCAACTCTTGATTCGAGGTTTGAACTTGAGATATTTCGTTTCGCCATCCCAGGATTTTTAGCCGTTTCGGTTTTGGATCGTTGTTGTTTTTCTTTGCGATGTTGTTGTGGCTCTTCCGGTGTTTTTCCTTGTGTGTTCTGTGGCATTTTTTTTGGAGCTCTTTTTTGCCTTAGGAAAACATACAGTATTGAGATGATGACGACGAGAACGGCAAGAAGAACTGGAAGAATCTGAAGAAATTTCGATTCAGTCAAGTTGAAAAACGACTTCTCAACATTTTCTATTCGAATCGTCGTTGAGCTAGGGAGATATCCGCTCTTGATGACTTGGATCGTTGTGGTTGTAAAAATCTCTATTTCAGGGGCTTGCACTATCGCTTTTCCTTGTAGATCGGTGTGTATTGGAGAAGCATCTTCCGTGACATAGACAAGGGCGTCTTCCACGGGGTTGTTATCTTTATCCGTCACGGTGACCTGAAACTCTTTGTTTTCTTCGACAACGCCACGATCGGCAACGATAGTTAATTCACCTTTGAGGACCGACAGTTCGATTGTGCCGGGTTGATACCCTTCTTTTGTTGCTGTAATCATAAACGAGTCAGATTCAGCGAACGGTGGGATTTCAACAGTAATGTAGGGCTCTGAGAGGTTTGTTAGATACGTGGTTCCGAGAAGGGTGATATTCACCCCAAGGATTACTGATTCATTTTCCGTGCTAACGGTGATGTCGTAACTTCTTCCTTCAAAGACGATAGCTCCTGTGCTTTCATTCCAGTTGTTCGAATCATAGAGTTCGATAATAAGCCCCGGTTCATCTTGCGAAATAACCGTAGGCGATACTATCGAACTTACTATCAATAACAGAAGAATAAGACAAAGAAAATTTATCAGAGTTTTTTTGTACACAGGAATTCTCATCAACTGCCTTTGAGTGCTACAGGCGAAGATGTGGTAATACATATTTATGTTTTTTGAAGAAATTGAAGATAGGTAAGGAAAAAACCTGTGATGCTTATTTTTCCGCGAGGCGTTTCTTCAGCTCCGTGATGATATCTACCGGACTTGGGTCAATTCCTCGTAATACGGCAAGATAACAGCTGGTGAAATCACCAAGGCACATGAGATACATCATTTTTGCGAGCTGGCTTTTTCCCTTTGGCAAGACCTCAATGACAGTTCCTGCGGTGTTGTAGAACAGGTCACGCATGAAATTCAACCGGGTCGTCATATCGATGGTCTCTTCATCCTTATCACGAAGCATGATACAGGAGAATTGTTTTGAGATGTCAGGATTCTGGGACCAACCCACGATATCATTATGGTTACATTCTGGGGCGATATCTGTCCGTGCGATCACTTTGCTGTTTTCGTTGAGCTGATGACGCCATCGAATCGCAATAGGTGTGTAAATGCTCCATCCGTAGATCTGCGGGATCGTGTTATAGATCTTTTTTGCTATCTGCTTTGCCTGGTTGTTTTCCTCAGGGACGGTCTTGTTATTCGTCGCGATAAAATCCTGGGTGACTGCTATGGTTTCTTCAATGTCCGCTTCAATGGTGGTTTTCAGTAACCCGATTTTTTTCAAGAAAATGATGGATGGGAACAATAGATACGCTGTTGCTGCACGTGGCTGAATCCCTGAGGGGATTTTTATAAAAGGGACTTGCCGTTTTTCTGCAAGATCCTGAAGCTTTCCTCCGGTGGATATGCAGATGATTTTGCATTTTTTCTGATATGCTATTTTGAACGAGCTAAGGGTCTCATCGGTGTTTCCCGAGTAACTGATGCAAATGACCAGAGTATCTTTGTTGACCCATTTCGGAAGATCATATTCTCGGTTGACGACGAGGGGAACATCCAGTTTATCCCGGAACAGACTTGCTATGATGTCACCAGAAATCGCAGAGGCTCCCATTCCAGCGATCACCACATTATCTATTTTGAGAAAGCTGAATCGCTCTGCTGCTTCAGCGATAGCTAATGACTCTTTGACTTGCTCTGGGAAGCGGGCGAGTCCATCAAGCATGTTTGCTTTATCGACGAGTGTAATATTCTGACTATCGTTTACTATCATTTTTTACCATCTCATCTCCCTTCGCTATGCTGTTAATATTTCATAAATTTATGCTACTTTGAAGCAACGAAGAGAGGAAGAGAAATCACAGGGGGTATTCAAAAATATTTCTATTGTCTTTCAAAAGCGGCTGCCTTCTTGGTTAAAAAAGAGTTAAAAACTCCTGGTTCTTACATTGGTGCACATGGATTACATTTACGGTGAGATTCTTACAAAAGATGGTTTTATTACGGGGCATCTTGGATTGAAAGATAATGAACGAGTCGATGAGATAGCAAAAGGTGCTCCGCCGAAAAAACCAATAGCAAAAGGATTGATCATCCCAACGTGTGTCAACGCACATACCCATCTTGGTGATTCATTCATTCGGTTTCAACAGATTCAGCTTCCACGCAATGTCAAAGACCTTGTCGCCCCACCCGCTGGTTTGAAACATCGATTATTAAAACAAGCAAAGGAGCAGGAAATCCTTGAGGGGATACAGAAATCTCTTGTGGAGATGTCCACTGCAGGCACATCGTATTTTTGTGATTTCCGAGAGGGAGGCTTTCTAGGTATTTATCAGATACGTAAGGCGATGAAACACTGCAGTATCGAATCAGTAATCCTCTCGCGTCCTTCGCAGATGACCTATGATAAACAGGAGCTGGATCGACTCTTGGAAAACTCCGATGGGATCGGTCTGAGCAGCATCTCGGATTGGGAGCCTTCTGAAATCGAAAAACTGGCATCGTATGTCCGAAAAAAGAAAAAATTGTTTGCATTGCATGCCAGTGAAGTGGAACGTGAAGATATCGACCGGGTCTTAGACCTGAAACCAAATTTGCTCGTACATATGATTGCTGCAACCAAGGCAGACCTCGAGAGAGTAAACGATGCATCCATACCGATTGTAATCTGTCCCCGGGCATATCTGTTTTTTCGTCTGAAACACAACCTGGAACTTCTAAAAAAGACCGACGTGACACTCCTTCTTGGCACAGATAATGCGATGATCAACAACCCAGACGTCCTTGAGGAAGTAAAAGTGTTACAAAAAACCGGATTATTCTCTCTTGAAGAATTGTTGACAACTGTCACGTTCACTCCAAGGAAAGCTTTAAATTTAGATGACTGTATTCAGGGTCGCGACCTATCAGAAAAATACATCGTTTTAGAGAGGGACTCTTTAAAACTTTTATATGCTTCAAAATAGGTAGGGACGAGAGGGACAACAATGATGAAAGTAGAAAACGCGATGTCAAAAGAGTTAGTTGTAGGATACGTGCCAGGTACCATACGAGAAGCATTGAAGATTCTGGCAAAAAATAATGTCTCCGGCATGCCGATTCTAAAGAAAGACACAAAGAAAGTCGCCGGTGTTCTGACTCGTTCTGATATTTTCAAAAACCCTGATGAGGAACAAATCGCGTTAATCATGAGTACCAAACCATACACTGTTATGAAAGATGATGACTTATCTGCAGCAGCAAAACTTCTTTATGAAAACCGGATCCATGGTCTCCCTGTGATTGACAAACGGAAGAATCTGGTCGGCATCATCAGTCCGACAGACATCCTCAAAGCCTTGGATGAATCCTATGACGATATTGTAGATAATTATTTCACAAGAAACCTTGTCCCCGTGTACCAAGAGACTCCGATTACGATAATCATGGAGATTATTAATGTCACCAGCGAAACCGCGCTCCCAATCCTGAACAAAGAATGTGAGCTTGGTGGTATCGTCAGCGAAGGTGATCTGTTCAAACTCAGTCATATAAAAGAAAGTGTGTCGCAGACGAACCTTGGCATGGGTGGCGATGAGGATGAATGGACCTGGGAAGGAATCAGGGACACGATCCGCTTGTATTATTCGACAACAAAAGTCGATCTTCCCCCTGTCGCGGTCAAAGAAATCATGATAACAAATGTCATAAAAGCATACAAGAACGACCCGATCTCTGAAATCGCTCGCAAGATGATTAAAAACAAAATCAGCCATGTCCCCGTGGTCACCCCTGAAAACAAACTGCTGGGAATGGTGACCGATATCGATCTGATGGCATGCATGTTTAAATCCTCCAAATGAATTCCCTTTTTCTAACGTTGGAGACTTCCGCTGATGCCTCAAGATATCTACGATAAGATCATGATGGTGGCCAAACGCAGAGGATTTATCTATCCATCATTTGAAATCTATGGTGGTATCGCAGGTTTCTATGATTACGGGCCGCTGGGTTCTCAATTGAAAAACAATATCGAGAACCTCTGGAGATCATTTTATCTTTTAAAGGATAATTGTGTCGAGATTATTACACCGACAATAACCTTATATGAAGTCCTCAAAGCATCCGGGCATGTGGAGGAATTCACCGATCTTACCGTCGACTGCAGTCGCTGTAAACGGTCCTACAAGGTCGAGGATATCATCGAGAATGGCGTGTCAGTCGAGCAAGCGGTAAAAGAAAACCAGATCATCTGCCCGACCTGTAAAGCTGAATTACATGATGCTCATCCGGTCAATCTGATGTTTTCAACGACCATCGGTATCGGTGAAGGAAGGAAAGCGTTCTTACGACCGGAGACCGCTCAGGGGATTTTTACGAACTTCCATCTGCTGTACCAATATGGCAGGAAGAGGCTGCCGTTTGGGGTCGTCCAGATCGGAAGAGGATATCGGAACGAGATCTCCCCACGGCAAGGAACACTTCGCCAGAGAGAGTTCTCCATGGCAGAAGCAGAGGTGTTCTTCGACCCCAAAGATAAGACCCATCCATTTTTTGACTTAATCAAAGAAAAGGAATTATTCTTATATGATAATGAAAAAGAACTGAAAGTATCGGTCGCTGATGCGGTGAAAAAGAAAATCATCAACAATCAGGCGTTGGCATACTATATGTATCTCACCCAGGAATTTCTGTTCACAGCGGGCGTGGACCCGAAGAAGTTCCGATTCCGGAAACATGCAGCAAACGAGCTAGCACATTATGCGGCTGAATGCTGGGATGCTGAACTGTACAGTGAACGATTCGGTTGGGTCGAATGCGTCGGGATCGCTGACCGTTCCGCATATGACCTTAACGCACATATCGAATCCTCAGGGGTGGATATGTACGCGTTACGCGCGTTTGAACAACCACGAGAAGTCGTCACGAAAAAAGTGATTCCTAAAATGAACGTACTTGGCCCTCGGTTCGGTGGGAAAGCAGGGAAGATTAAAGAACAACTGGAGCAGATGGATGCAGCAACAGTAAAGAAAATCACGGTCACCATCGATGGAGAATCCATCGATATCCCAAAAGAATGCTACGAGATCGTGGATATCAAAGAAAAACAGACGGGTGAGAAATTCGTCCCCCATGTCATCGAGCCATCGTATGGGATTGATCGGATCCTGTATTTCCTCCTTGAGCATAACTATGTCGAGGAGAAGAAGAAAGAGGATGAATACACGATATTGAAACTAAATCCTAAGGTCGCACCTATTAAAGCCGGGGTCTTTCCGTTGATTGGTGATGAGAACCTCATCAAGATAGCTAAAATACTTGACAGGGATCTGAGAAAAGCAGGGATCAGCACATTCTATGACGAAAGCGGGACGATCGGGCGACGCTATGCACGCATGGATGAGATAGGAACACCATTTTGCATCACGATCGATCACGACTCATTGAACGACAACCAGGTGACTGTTAGGAATCGTGATACCACCAAACAAGAAAGGATAAAAATACAGGATATCATCCCGTATATGAAGGAAAAGATATCTCTTTGATTCTTTTAGAAAGCTTTGATTGTTTTTTCCACGATTGCCAATGTCTCGTCAATTTCTTCAGAGGAGATATTCAATGGTGGCCGGAATCGTATAGTAACAGACCCGCAGGTCAGAACAAGAAGTCCATTCGAATATATTTTTCCTTGAAGTGTATCTCGTTGCTCAGGTGTTGCTAAATCAAAGGCGCACATCAGACCCTTTCCACGAGCATTGGAGATCTTCTGCGGATATTTCTTCTCAATTGCCTCTAATCCCTGAAGCAAGCGTTTCCCTTGAATCTCCGCGTTTTTCACGAGATGTTCCTCCTCGATGATCTCAAGGTATTTCTGGCAGCGGACCATGTCGACAAGGTTGCCACCCCAAGTAGAGTTCAATCTGCTTGGCACAGCAAACACGTTGTCTTTTACTTCATCAACGCGATCACTGACCATGATACCACAGACCTGTGTCTTCTTCCCAAACGCAAGGATATCTGGTTCGAAATCATAATGCTGATACGCCCACATCTTCCCTGTAAGCCCGACACCGCATTGTATCTCATCGACGATGAACATCATCTCATGCTCATCACAGAGCTGTCGAAGCTTCTGGAAGAATTCTTTCCGGAAGTGGTTATCCCCACCTTCACCTTGGATCGGTTCTATAATAAGAGCAGCGATATCGTCAGGATTCTGCGCAATCGCTTCCCGTATCTGGGTGACCGCAAGTCGTTCTCGTTCCTGAACATCTTTGAGATTTGCGTCAGTGAGAGGGAATCGAACCATTGGGTTGTCGATCCGTGGCCAGTTGAATTTCGTGAAATATTTTGTTTTGTTCATGTTAAAGGTATTCGTCATGGAGAGGGTGTAGCCAGTTCTACCGTGGAACGCGTCTTTGAAATGGATGACTTGTCTACCTTTCTTTCCAAGGCCGCGGGCCAGATTTTTCCGTATCTTCCAATCAAACGCGGTTTTGATACCGTTTTCTATCGCAAGTGCACCTCCCGCGATAAAGAAGAGGTGATGGAAATGCTTTGGCATCGCGTGCTTCGCGAAGCTGTCGACAAATTCAGCCATCTCAACAGTGTACACATCAGAGTTCGTGGGGTTGTTGACTGCGATTTCCCCCATTTTTTTTATAAAATCCGGTGTGGTCATCGCAGGATGGTTGCATCCGAGGGGTGCAGTTGCGAAAAACGAGAAACCATCAAGGAAATATTTTCCGGTCCGGGAGTCGTAGATCCTGCATCCTTTACTTTTTTTGAGATCCAAGACTAGGTCGAATCCGTCTGCAAGCATGTATTTTCCAAGTGTTGCGTGAACATCTGTTGGTTTCATCGTCATACGATCATTACTCCTTAAAATAGGATTATTCTCTGTTTGAGCGGAATCTTTCCGTGTTATAAAATAATATCGGTCTTCTGGTTATTTGAAGAATACGAATTCTATAATGACTCTGTTTTCTCCTTGAATATGATACCTATCTCTTCGAGTTCATCTAAGATCGGGTTATAGATTTCAGGGATGACCGGAATATGAACGCCAGTCAAGGTGATTTGTTTGTTCAGGATTATTTTCACTGCAATAGCAGCGGGCAGCGCTACAGTGCGGGCAACAGAGGTGTCACCATCGGGGATACCATAATCAACCAACGTTGAGGTGACATACTCCTTTTTAGAGGGATACTCTGCGATGAACTCATGGTGCATGATGACCATGTCTCGCTCATGAGGACCCATGGACATCTTTTGTAAGGTCATTACGTTGAGATAATCTAAGGGATTGTTCTTATCTTTCGGTAGTAGTTCATTTCCAAACAAGCCGAGCCATTCAAGTCGTTTAATGATCGCAGCATAGGGTTTAAGACCAAGATACAGTGCGGTCGTAAGAGGAAGAGCATCCTTTGGTTTCGCACCGATGAGATGCCTCGTGAGGTCCCCATACGTTTTCCCAATAAAGCCTTTGAGTGGTTCGTCGTTTAACCAGCCAAGAGCAACGATCGCTCTGATGGTTTCGCACCATCCAGTTAACCTGAAGGTCCCACGATAGACAGTTTTTGCGTTTTTCAAACCATATATTTCTTTGTAGGGTATGGAATTACGGTTCGGATAGTTTTCAAATGCTCCGGTTCCTTTGATATCCTGTAAATAGTAGTTTTCAAACAGTTGTTCACCAGGGATGGAGACTTCTTTTCCGTTCTCAAGCCATTTGGCTGAATTCCGAGATGCGAGGAGAACACCTCGTGGTGACCATGAGAACTTGTATCCGAATGGGTTGTTGTTCGCCTCATGGGATGGTAACGCACCGGTGGTTGATTTAAAGCTGATGACTTTTCCTTTGTTCTTTTCGATGGTATGAATGATCCGCATTGCTGACATATGGTCGATACCTGGGTCCAGACCACATTCATTCAGGATAAGGATACCTGCCGCCTTCGCTTTCTTGTCAAGAGCCCGCATCGCATCGCTGACATAGGATGTGGTGATCATCTGTTTCTTATGTTTTATACACATCTCTGCGACCTTCACATGATAGGCATATGGCAAGAGACTGACTACAACGTCTGCTTTGGAGATTAGATCGTCTACTTTTTTATCGTCGTTGACATCTAATGAAAATGCTTCTCCCTTCGGGTTTCCATCGATCATCTGTTCTGCTTTGCTGACGGTTCTGCTCGCCATGATCACATGATAATCAGGTTGATCTAACAGGTATCGAATCATCGGTCGTGATACCATGCCTGCGCCTAAGACAAGTATTGTTTTCATCTTTTTTGCCCCCATGATTGGAAAAGGTCAATGCAGCGAAACAAATGACCTTATAAATATTTGTTGATGTACTGATACGCGGGTGTCAACTTCCCTTGATACAGGACCACCGCATTTTTTATCTCAGCAGGTAACGCGATTGTTTCAAAATCTGGTGCGGTGAAATCAGCGCTCATAATCTCAGGCACGAAACGGGAGAGGATCTCACTGAACGACTCTGAGGATTCCTTGGGTAGTTCACAGGGAAGGTTATCCACTGCCATCACGACGATACCGTAGCCTTCGTATCCATCCTTGATTGTATTGGTGGTTGGGTTGTATACAAAGACAGGGTTATCTGGGGATGTTGTTTTCTCGGTAAACTCGATCGCACCGTTGACATCCGCGCTGATGTCGCCGATGATCTTCAGACGTGGTTTTTCTTTCTTGCCAAACCGTTCTTTTGTAAATTGTTTTGTGAGAAGACGGGGATATTGGGCGCTCCAGAAGATGCAATTCATGAGGATGGAAAGCGAGGGGATGTATTGTTCGAAGGTTGAGCGATACCCCGCCGGATGCTGATAGTAATCTTGCAAATCGAATTTCTTCCCAGCGGTTGTTGGTTCTACCATGTGTTCTTCTTTGAACACCACCTTATAGATCACCTTGTTCGAGGGGTTTTCACCAATGGATTCGATATCCTGGGGCTGTATCTCTTCCACAGGTAGAATGTCTAGGATTTCTTGCGCCCCGAGTGAAACATGGCCGTATCCAGTAAATCCGATAATCAGAGGTGTCAATGAAGAGGGTAGACCCTTGGTTTTGATTTCTTTTCCTACAACCGTGAGATGTTTTTTTATATCAGCGAGATCCTTGTAATGGATTGTTTGTTTAATCGTATTGAAGGGGGTGTCTATCTGTTCTGCGTGCAAGCGTCGTCCAAACGTCCATAACGTGTCAACCATGCCAGCAAGGCCAGCATATCTTCCGAAAAACACCAATCGTTTTCCTTTTGCATCGACGATTCGCTCGTAATCGATCAAGGTGCATCCCATGTTAATCATTTTTTTCAACATCGGCATGTTATGTTGTTGTCCTTTGATGGTATGGGAGAAAAACACGTAGGTCTTGTCTTTTTCAAAATAGGCTAGAGGGATTTCTTTTACTGCGAAGACGACAGAGCTTGGTGCGAGGCTTTCTTGTACCTGGGCTCCGGCCTTCTGATAGTCGGTATCCGAGAAGACGCGTATGCTGGAGGGTTGTACGACGGTTTTAATCCCATGTTTCTTTTGTAGTTCGAGGATATGCTCGGGGATGAGGGGTACTCGTTGTTCCCAGCGGTTTTTATCTTCTCGTCGTATGCCTAGTGTCGTAGTCATGTGGTACACCCACGACACCCCATCCGTTGTCATTTAAAAGGTTTTCCGGAGACCTTTTATCGAGTAATCATCTCTGAAAATTCATTCTTTGAAAAAATAAAAAGAAAGGTGAGGAGAGAGGGAAGAAGGGAGGAGAAGGAGGAAAGGAAGGGAGGTTTCCCTCTCTCATCTGCGCTTCAGTATGAACTACGAGAGGCTGATGCTGGATATCTCGCTGAGATCCCCAAGGTTGTTCATCTTTACCATCGAGTCGGAGATCGTGTACAGCACATCACCGATGTAAAGGGTCCTGATGATATCGGTGCTGGAGGATCCCCAGTACCAATAGGAATCTGTTGACTGTTGCATCTGTTCAGGGGTCTGATGGGTGATCCGGCCTTGATAATCAAAGCCGTTCTCAAGACTGAGGTGGTAGACGTATGCACCCTGGAAGCTGAACTGTCCCCAGTCGGATTCAAATTGAGTGATGCCAGTGTCATTGACTGAATCTAATTTATTTTGAGGTATCTCGTACAGACTGACTGGGATAATAAGGAGTTCTTTTTCTCGGTCAAAGAGGAACGCTTTGTGGTCGTAGAGAGCGGGACTGTCTGTTCCTCTGTTTCCAATGACGATTTTTGCTTCCTCGACAGGATGTTCGATATCACTGACATCGAAGAGAGCGAGTTTCAACCCAAGGATAGCCGTATAGTATACTGCTCCTGGTGTGTGTACTTTATCCGCATCGATGCTGGGGTCGACTTCTTTTCCGATACCGATGATATGGGTCTCATCATAGGGATGCAGGTATTCGGAGTAACCTGGGATCTTCAGTTCACCAAGAATCCGTGGGTTATACGGATCTGATAGATCAATGCAGAAAAGGGGATCCACCTGAACGAAGGTGACGAGGTATGCGCGGTCCCCAAGGAACCGTGCCGCATAGATGGATTCACCAGGTGCGATGTTCTCTATTTTTGAGACCTGTGCGAGGGTGTCGTCAAGGATGTAGATGTTGTTACTGGTCTGGGAGCCTTCCATCCAGTTGTTCCCTGAGGTGGTTGCGATCCGGAAGAACCCGTTGTGCTCATCCATGGAGAACTGGTTTAGGATATGACCCGGGACTTCCCCTTGTGCGATGTAGGTAACCGAACCAGTGTCAATGGAGATCTTATGCAGGATGGTTGTTTCTTGATCCTCTGCGGTTGTGCTTTCAGCCCCCGTTCTGTAGAGCATAGGGTAGTAGGGGTAATGGAGTGATGCAAGGAAGATGTTGTTTTGTGACACATACATGGTTTGGCTGCTTCCAAGCATGAAGCTTTTCTCGACGACGTCATTGGTGTCTAGGTTCAATGAAATCACATTAGTCATGGTGTCGGAAAGCTCCGGGACATCAACGTAGTAGATGTCATCTGCGGGGATGCTTTGGGTTTCGTTATCAATACTGATCTGTGGAACGTTAAGAGTATAGTTCGTCTCATCAACAGCATAGAGGATGTTATAGGTATATTCAGTTGCGACCAGGTAGACGTACTCACCGATCAAACGTGCATCGAAGTAGCCACCGTCGATCCTGATCTCCTTTACCAATGCTGGGGCTGCTCGTTCGGAGAGGTCGTAGACGTTGACTGCGGTCTGTGAGATACCGCCCCACCAGCTATCCTGGCTGATGGCACCCACTTTCATATCACCTTCGAGAAGAGGATGCCCGTAATAACCACCAGTGTTTCCAAAGATCACCAAGCGGTCACCACGGATGAAAATGTTACTGATAGAGACATTCGTTATTCTGAACTGAGCAAGAATCGTTGCTTCGAACACCGGGTACGCTCTGATGATATAAACGGTCTGATTTGCGACCACATACAGGTAGGTACCATCGGTTTTTACGATATCAGGTTCG
Source organism: Euryarchaeota archaeon UBA33 (assembly GCA_002506745.1). Lineage (GTDB taxonomy): Archaea > Thermoplasmatota > E2 > DHVEG-1 > DHVEG-1 > SM1-50. The sequence goes on along the minus strand of DAYE01000002.1, from coordinate 6,149 downwards.
TCCACACCAGCGACCTGAACATTGGTCTTTGAATATGAAGGAGGCACCTCACCACCTAAGGCTGATCCATCATTCGCGACCCCTGATTCTTTTAAAAACATGACAGTAGGTGAGTCGTAAGAGCGTCCTTGGTTTCCAGTTGTAAAACGTTTCTCCAGGAAGGAACGGAGGTCGTCATACGATTGGAACGTGTTGAGTTTATAGGTATAGGCTCCTTTGTCTAATGGCGAAAGCGTTATCACTGCCACAAGACTAGCGCACACCAGCAGACTTACAATCAATATTCCTGTTATTTGAGTGGTTTTCTTTTCCATAGCGATCACATCTTAATATAATTCTAGTTATATCTGTGAGTCCTTATATAGTGTCTGAAAATGTTTGGTAAAAACCAAACGACTCGATGGTATTGTTTCAGTCATCCCCCGTATAGCTATAAATAGCGATATTCCATCATAGAGGACCGATGGGAAAAACAAAGGTGATGAAGAAGACCGATGTGCTCAGTGCATCAGAGATCGGCCAGTATCACTATTGTTCCTGCGCATGGCTGCTTCAACGGTGCGGCTATAAACCAGAGTCACCGTTTCTTGATGTAGGAAAACAGATCCATGTCTCCCTCGGTGATACCATCAACGGTTTTGAAACAAAGATTCGTTATGCACGATGGGTCGCAATCCTTGGTCTTTTAATACTATGTGCCGCGGTAGTTCTCCTTCTCATAGAGGTGATCCTATAGACTTCTTGGTTCTGAGCACCATTCTGATGATTGGTGCGGTTGTTCTCATTGCGTTCGCAGTATGGATACGATGGTCCGTGCAGAAGAAAAAAAAATCATATGGTATCCCAGAGGGATTGATCCTGTATTCCGATCTCAATGTCCCTGCTACCCCGCTATTCTCAAGACGTTTCCGTCTCACAGGAAAACCAGACTACATCGTGAGAAAAGAAAACCAATGTATTCCAGTGGAAGTCAAATCAGGAAAAGGACCGCATCCACATCAGAGCCAGGTGCTCCAGCTTGCAGCATATTGCCAGATCCTAGAGGACACATCCGGGGTATTTATCCCGGAGGGAATCCTTGTCTATAATAATGTACCATATACGATCCGTTTTGATCCGAAACTGCGTTTTGAACTCGAATCAGTGATGAAGACCATGCGTGCGTCGCTACGAAGTGGTGTTGTAAAACGGAATCATCACGAACCAGCACGATGTCGTAATTGCTCAATGAAACAATATTGTACCGATATTATAGAAGATGCTTCCTAATTCCATAAGAATAATATACTTATCTTGTATTGTAACCAATCCATCTGAGAACGCTATGGGATAGTGTATGAAGAAAGGTCATGGCATCGGTTTCGGAAAGGCTATTTTGTTTAATGAACACTTTGTCGTGTATGGGATTCCGTCGATTGTGTCTGCGATTGGAAACTATACGGTCGCAAAAATCGAACCGTATGACCATACAGGATTCACTCTGTTAGATAAACGTCTTGCAACACCGAAATACAAGGAGGATAAGCTTTCACAACAGAAGGAATCCTTTGAGTTGATGTTTAAGAAAATGGGGTTGGATCTTTCCAAGAAAGGGATTAGCATCACCCTTGAGGGAAATCTGTATGCCGCAAGCGGTATTGGCGCATCTGCCGCATCTTGTGTCGCGGTCGCTCGTGCGCTTGCTGATTATTTCGAGATGAATCTGTCTGATGATGAGATCAATGAAATCGCCTACGAGGGCGAGAAAGGGTATCATGGGACGCCGTCTGGTGTGGATAACACCGCGTCGACCTATGGCGGGTTAATCTGGTTCCAGAAAGGTGAGAAGAACGTCATCGATCGGATGACGTTATCCATTCCTGTGGAGATCGTGATCGGGAATACCGGCAAGGTGACCGATACAAAGATAGCAGTAGACGGAGTCAGACAACGTAAAGAGAAAAACCCAAAGAAATATCAAGAGGTTTTTGACCGGGCGGAGAACATCGCGTATCTTGCAAAACGGGCGATCCATGATGGATCATTACAGGATGTCGGAAAGCTCATGAATGAGAACCATAAGCTGTTACAGCAGATCGAGGTGTCGTCCCGTGAGCTTGATTTCCTGGTCAGTGTCGCCCGAGATTCAGGGGCTATTGGTGCAAAGTTGACTGGTGGTGGTCTGGGTGGCAACATGCTTGCATTAACCCCGGGGAAAGAATTACAGAACAAGGTCGCGACCGCAATAGAAAAAGAAGGATTCCAGACAGTGAAAACTGTGATCGGTGCGTCGCGGGAGAGTGTGGAGTAAGTATGTATCTGCGTCCGTTTCTCAAACAATTAGAGGATCAGGAGAAACTCGTTCGCATAAAAAAAGAAGTCTCCGTGAAATATGAGATTGCTAATATTATGTACACTCTGAATGAGAAACCAGTGATATTTGAAAAGGTGAAAGGATATCCCTTCCCTGTTTTCGGGGGAATCACCTCGGATCGGGATATCATTGCACAAGGTCTAGGGACGACAAAGGAAAAACTGCTTCTGAAAATGGTCGAGGCGTTGCGCCATCCGAAGGTCCCGGAGGTTATTGACAAAGGCCCGTGTCAGGAGGTTGTGATAAAAGATCCTGATTTAACGAAACTGCCGTTGTTGTTTCATTTGCCTGATGATGGCGGTCGGTATGGGACCGCGACCGTTGCAACCATCAAAGACCCGCAGACCGGTCGGAACGTGTCGTATCATCGGCTGATGGAGCGAGGACCGAACCGGTTCACAGCTCGTTTGATCAAAGGAAGACAGACACGTACCACCTATGACAGGACTGCTGGTGATCTTGAGATGGCAGTCTGTATCGGTAATTCCGTATCCGTGATGATCGCTGCGTCGCTTGGTCCGCCGTCCGGTGTTGATGAGTTCTCGATTGCGAATGCACTCTATCCGATGAAGATGGTGAAATGCAAAACGAAGAATCTTGAGGTTCCCACGGAATCTGAGTTCGTCATCGAAGGACGACTAACAAAGGAGGTAGACCGCGAAGGTCCATTCGTGGATCTGACCGAGACCCGTGATTTTGAGCGCAAGGAGCCTGTCTTTGTCGTTGATTGTATCACGCATCGGAAGGATGCGATGTATCAAGCATTGATCCCCGGTCGTCTCGAGCATAAAATCCTGATGGGGATGCCTAAAGAGCCGACAATCTATGATGAGGTCAGCAAGGTAGCTGCTTGCAAGAACGTGCTGGTGAGCATGGGTGGCGGCTCATGGCTGCATGGGATCGTCCAAATCTCTAAGAAAAATCCTGATGATGGGAAGAAAGCGATCGAGGCAGCCTTTGCTGGTCATAAGAGCATGAAGCATGTGGTGATCATTGACGATGATGTTGATATCTACAATCCAAATGCTGTTGAATGGGCAATTGCTACACGTTTTCAGGGAGATAAAGACCTTGTTATTAAACCTGATCAACCAGGTAGTAGTCTTGATCCTTCATCTAAACAAGAGCCTGGTAAAAAAGCATTAACATGCAAAGTTGGTGTAGATGCAACAATACCTTTTGATGTTGATAAGAAAAAATATGAAATTGTTAGGTATAAAAAAGTGAATATTGATGATTACATCAGGTGAAGGAAAATATAAGGTTTTTCTTGAAAAAAAAGAGCTTGGTGACGACCTTATTTTTATTCTTGGTGGCGGTGAAAAATCTCATATTGGTAGTGCTGTAATCTGTCAACCAGGGCAAAAACCATATATTTTAACTTATTCAAATCATCATGATCACATAGTTTTAACGCCGATTGTCAAAGCTGCTTGCAAAAAATATAATAAAACAGTTGTTGCAATAGGTGGTATACATATTGATAATGCTACAAAAGAAGAAATCCAAACCATTGTTAATAACTGTAAGGAGTTAGTAAAATGTATTTAACAAAAGATGAAGAAAAATATCTAAATGGTGAAAAAGGCGAAGTAATAGAAAGAATGTTCAGACTCTTAGTAAACCTCGGCGATATTTATAGTGCCGATAAAATGATACCAGTTGGTTCCGTTCAAGTTGCAGGTGTATCATATAAATCAATGGGTGATCCTGGTACAGAATTTTTAGAGGATTTGGCCAATAAAGGTGCTAAAGTAAAGATTTTAACATACTTAAACCCTGCAGGGATGGATCTTGAAAACTGGAAAGAACTAGGTTTTCCAAAAGATTTTGCAAAAAACCAACTTCGCATTATGGATGCATTCAAAAAAATGGGGATAGTAGTCACATCTACTTGTACACCTTATCTTGCTGGTAATCTTCCAAGATTTAGAGAACATATCGCCTGGTCTGAATCAAGTGCAGTAAGTTTTTCAAATTCAGTAATCGGTGCAAGAACAAATCGTGAAGGAGGTCCTTCAGCTCTTGCTGCGGCAATTTGTGGTGTTACACCTAACTATGGTTTACATATCTGGGAAAACCGTCAACCAGAAATAAAAATAAAGGTTGATGTAGAACTATCTTTTAGCTCTGATTTTGGTGCACTTGGTTGGTATATTGGTAAACAAGTAAAAAATAAAATACCATATTTTACAGGAATAAAAGATGCAAATACGGATCAACTTAAAGCACTAGGTGCTGCAATGGCAGCAAGTGGTGCCGTAGCACTTTATCATGTTGAGGAGCTTACTCCTGAGGCAGACCTTGTTAATACCAAAGGACTAGAAACGATAAATGTTGGTAAAAAAGAACTAAAAGAGACATATGAAAAATTAAACACTGGTAAGAAGCCAGATATAATTATCTTTGGTTGTCCACATGCATCACTTCATGAGATTTCAAACTTAGCTGATATACTATTTGGAAAGAAATTGAAAAAACCAGTATGGATTTGTACTAGTCGTATGGTAAAAGAAGTAGCAGAACGCATGGGTTATAATAAAATTATAAAAAATGCTGGAGGAAGTATTGTCGCAGATACATGTATGGTAGTATCACCAATTGAAGAAATGGGATATAAAACAACAGGGGTAAACTCTGGTAAAGCTGCGAATTATTTACCTGGTTTTTGTAAGCAAAATGTATGTTTTGCGAATGTTGACGATCTGATAAAGGAGGCATTATAAATGAAAGGACGAACGATTTCACCAGGTAAAGTAGAAGGAATTGCTTTTGTTTCTAATGAGCCAATTGGATTTTATGGAGGAATAGATGCTAAAACAGGAATAGTAATTGAAAAAAGTCATCAACTTGAAGGAAAATCCGTTAAGGATAAGATACTTGTTTTTCCATGTGGTAAAGGTTCTACTGTTGGTTCATATGTTATTTATGGTTTAAAGAAGAACTGTGTTGCACCAGCAGGAATTATCAATAAAGAAACAGAAACTATTGTAGCCACTGGAGTAATTCTTGCAGGCATACCCTGTATTGATCACATTGATATATCAAAAATCAAAACAGGTGATAAATTAGTTCTTGATGCAACTAAAGCAACGGTCGATATTAAAAAATAATTTTTTAATGTCTCATATTCCAGATAGTTCCAATGCCATTTAACCCAACTTCGTGGTCTCCATAATCATCAGACCATGTAATTGTACCCGTAGCACTAGTTCTACCTATTCTCATGCTAACTGGTGATATCTTTTTCCAAGTTTTATCAAAAACGTTTTCTGATTTGATATTACAGTCAAGATTTATATTATAACTACCTAGAACTATTTGTGTTAAACAAGTAGTTGCTTTAACCTGTATTTCAATAGGCATTTTTAAGGTTAATAATACATTATCTGATAGTAATATTTTAATATCCACATTTTCTAAAATAGTGAGTGTTTTTCCTTGATCCATTGTAATTATCAAGTTAGTAAGAACATCTGTATTATATTCTTTACTGGATTTTAATTGAGATGTTAGGTAATATTTACTATAGTAAATATTCCATCCATTATCCATTGTTATCTGGCACCAGTCCCAACCTTTTATTAGAACATTAGATAAAATAAAACCTGTAGACCATATATGCTCGTAATGTCCGATACCTTTTGCATCATAAGAACCGCCATCTATTTTAACAGTACCGCTAACTTCGCATCCAAGGTATACATAACTTGCAATTTTTGCTTGTGAATTATCTATTATTCGGTTATTATGTGTCCAATATCCTGAAGAAGGCGCAAAAAACTGGAGATCAATG
>DAYE01000027.1 GCA_002506745.1 Euryarchaeota archaeon UBA33 | reverse complement strand
CTCCTCAACAATCTCCACCGTGTGTTCCGGAGGCGTGAGAGCCGCGATTTGCTCAAGAGCAAGAGACCGGTAGTACGCGAACTGGTACAGCCACTTCCGTTTGACCCCAAGGTGCGGTTCCACGAGGGCAATCTTCATGCTTCATGTCCTCCATTTATCTCAAGGGAGGCATAGGGTTTCGCGAATGGTGGTGAATTTGATATGCTGCATGAGACGGTCGAGTTTCCATAAGAGCCGATCAATGTTATAATAGGAGGTAACTCTCCACAAGAACGGCAGGTCAAGTCTAGGTGTCTCGGCATACAGCTCCCAAGGATGAAGATAGATAAGGGCTGGTCGCTCTTGATTAATCTTTCGGAGGGCTGCAACAATGAATTTCATCGGAATCATACGTAAGCTGAAACCACCAGAGATTGGAACATGCTTGGTCCCGAACGCATACGCCGTCACAGGGAACTCAAGAAACGTGTTTGTATCGTCAATCTTGGTAATATCGTTCGAAGAAGGATGATACGGTCCAAGAGGAACGCGTGGTTCACCATAGAAACGCATCTTTACCGGATACACGCTCGAATCATACAGGAAACCCTGAGCTTTCATCACATTGAGGGCCCACACCGTGGAATTATCAAGGGAGAAGCTGGGAGCGCGATACCCAATAGGCCGCTCCCCTGTCAACGAAGTCAGAATGTTGATAGACCGTGAGATGTCGTTCATAAATGTAGTCTTATCAGAGAGATGAAGCCGGCGATGGGTGAACCCATGCGATGCGATTTCGTGACCATCTTCATATATTTTCTTGATCAATTCCGGGTGTTTCTCTGCGACCTCACCCAAGACAAAGAACGTCGCGTGGACGTCATGTCTCCTGAGGATTTCTAACATGGGCTTGATGGAAGCCTCAACCTGATTTTCGGGTTGCGATCGCACATACTCTGAAAAAGGTTCTCCTGAGTGCCAGAATTCTAGGTCGATACTAAGGGCATTACGCATGAATACTCACGATACCTCACAGGCAAAGCTCGATGATTTACTATTAGTCAATATTATCTCAATGCACCAGTAGGTTATTGCACCTTTAATAATAGAGGCTTTCGATAGCAGTCCCAGCGAACGAGAGGATATCGGTTTTTACACCACCAAGCGATCGTTTTATCTTGTTGAAAGGGGAATACAATTCATCGTATATTTCATAGGTTTTTTCAAAGAGGACGTCGGCTGGTATGTTTTTCGGTTGGTACACGACATGACCGAAATCATAAAGCGACCAGTCTTTTGTAAGAATCCTACCTTGTTGTTTAAATTCAGAGAAAAGGGGAGTTCCTGGGAGTGGTGTGACAATGTAAAAGCAGGGAAGGTCGACCTCAATACTCTGAATCGTCTCTCTGGTCTTCTTAAAAACATCTGGATAATCATAATCAAAACCAAACATGAAATTCCCTTTCACCCACATACCATGGTCGTGTATTTTTTGGATTGCACTCGCGTAATCGTTGACTTTATTCGTGCGTTTCCCGATGGAATCAAGGTTGTTTTGGGAGATGGATTCAAGCCCGACTGACCACTGCAGGCATCCCGCTTCGCTTGCCAAGCTGAGTAATTCCTCGTCCTGGCCAAGAACATGGATATTTCCATTGCAGAGGAACTTCTTGTGTAACCCGATCATATTTCTAAAAAGTTCTTTTGTATACTTCGGGTTACTTGTCAGAGAAGGATCATAAATACGTAAGAATTTTTGAGGAATTGCTCTAAGCTCCTGGATGATAGATGGAATATCTCGATGGACATGATGCTTCCCAAAAGTACTATTGGTAATAGCGCAATAATAGCATCCTGTGCTACATCCCCAACTTGTTTGTACACCGTCAGAAAAAAAACTACCTTTCATATATTTTCTATCAGGGGTGGGCATGTGTTCTGGGTCAATCAGTCCCTTCTGTCGGTAGAAAGGTTTCAAGGCATCTTTTTCCATATCTTTTAGAAGCATTGGCCAGGTATCCTCTGCATTGCCAATGACGACACTATCGGCGTGTTGTTTTGCTTCATCTGGGATGGCTGAGGCGTGACATCCCCCGATGATGACCTTTTTACCTCTTTCTTTGAACAGGTCGGCGATCGCATACGCTCGATTCACGATTGGTGTGGTGGCAGTGATTCCTACACAGTCGCATTCTTCGTCAAAATCGAGCTTCTGATATTCTTCGTTGATAATCCGAATCGAATAATCCTTGGGGGTGAGAGCGGCCAACACGTTATAGGTCAATCCCGGGGCGAAAATGACCTTATGTAAAAATATGCTGCGAAATGATTGGACGAATGTTCTCTTCTCAGACCCTCGCCGAGGATAGATGAACAACAGCTTCATCTTATCTTCAAATGACACCTCAGCTTATAAGATTATAGGGGTACTGCATGTCAGCATCTTATCTGGATAGGCGAAATTGATTTATAGGCCAATATCTTTTATTTTCACTACTTGAGGAAAAAGGTATCTGTTCTCGTAGAAAAATACACGTGCGAGAAACGATATTTGGATGCAAACAAAGTAAAAGACTATTTTCTACAGAACAATTATATAATAGTCAATAACCCAAAAAAGTCTGACATTATCTTTTTTATTACCTGTGCTGCATCAGAGATACAGGCAGAATTTTCTCTTGAAAAGATCAGAGAACTGAAAAAATATAAGGCTGAATTAATTGTTGGTGGATGTCTCCCTGGCATCGATGAAAAAAAGTTACGCGATGTATTTTCAGGCAGAATCATCATCACAAAGGATATGAGTCAGCTTGACGCGTTATTCCCAGAGAACAAAATAAAATATAAGGAAATCATGGAAGCACACACTTTGGCGTCGAACCTTGACCTGCCTATATACAACGAGGTGAAGCAGATCTTTCACTCATCAAAAGATGTTCTTCTAAGAGGTTTACTCGGAAAAAAATCATATCTCTACTCGGAACTTGCCAAAACCACTTTTTATTATCTTACCTGTTCGACAGGTTGCCTTGGCAGCTGTTCGTATTGCTCGATAAAAAAAGCTACAGGTTCCTTAGTCAGTAAAAAATTAGATCGATGTATGAATGAATTTGCTACTGGGTTGAAAGCAGGGTACACGCATTTTAAGGTCGTCGGAGATGACGTCGGTGCGTATGGCATGGACATCGACGAAACCTTCCCAACATTGCTTGACAAAATGACCAGGGTTCCTGGAGATTACGAAATCACCGTTCAATCTATTCATCCTCAATGGATGGTTAAATATATTGATGACATCGAGAATATTTTGAAACGCGGTAAAGTCGTTCATCTTGCCGTTCTCATTCAATCAGCTAGCCCAAGGATATTACGCATGATGAATCGATATTCCGAGATCGAGAAAATTCGCAATGCTTTCGCTCGCTTACGAACCGCGTATCCCGAGCTGAAAATAAACACCCATTGTATCGTTGGATTTCCCTCTGAAACCATGGCTGAGTTTAAAGAGACTCTGGCTTTTATCAACGATTTCAACCTCTCTGGTTTTATTTTCTTCTTTTCAGAGCGACCCAATACGAGGGCGTTGGAGCTAGAACCAAAAATCACTGATGAGGAGAAAATGAGACGTTTGAATTATGCGAAACACTATTTGAGAAAGAGAAAATACCACGTCCTGTTTGTGCCGTCAAAAAAGATATTTATCTTCGANNAAATATGGTTCCATCGAGTTGTAGATATACTTTTTGAACATTTGGATTTCCTTGATTCTTTTCAGGTTCCTAGCATGTAGCATCTTCGTAACATCAAGATCCACCTTCAAATGTAAAAACCCGAGGATCGTATTTATAGTATCATTAGGAGCTTTGTTCAGATCTTCGTAGGTAATATTGATGTAATCGGAGGAAGGGATTTTTTCAATGTTTTGCAGGAAAAATTTCGTTTGATGAGATAAACTGTTCACCTCCGAAAAAAAGCCAAGAGAAAAAGGATACGCATAGAACAATCGTACCAAAAACAGGTAGAAGGAGTTTGCAAATAGATCCTTGTACTTGTAGGACATCAGAGCAGTATACTCATTTTTCTTTCGAAGGAGCGTCTGCCATGTATTCATAAGGGAGTTCAAGGTGTCGAACGGGTTTCTGTGCAGGAACACGAATTTTGCTGAAGGGTATTGTTCTTTAAGATACAGAAAGTTTGTGAAATCATACGGGTTTTTCAAGAGAACCGGTCTGGTATTTTCATTGAGGTGTTGAACCCTGTGAATCAGGTCATCCAGAAGCCACTTGTTCCTTTCGCACGTTCGTAATGGGTATCCGTTCCTGAGGTAAAGATATCCATACTCTTGAGGTGTATCAGGAGTGACTTGGATGTCGTCGATACCTCTTCCTTTGATTTTCTTTTTTTCAAATAATATCCTAAGGTTCGCTTTTGCCTCCTCTTCGCGGTGATTTTCATGATTTTGCATTAGCTGATCGTAGCTCAAGACGTGATAGTTCGTAATGACATTGAAGCACCCGGTCCTTCCCAGCATATCATACACAATACTTGACCCTGACCGGTGAAGACTTAAAATGAAGACGAGTGGAATAATGCAATGATTCGAATCAGTCACGGTATCCTTCTTGTTCATGTGCATATGACCTTCTTAGTCGAGTTGATCTAACATCTCCTGAATTTTATCACGAGGTACATACGAAACGACAAAAGGAGACGGCTTCCCTTCCTCGGACGTAATTTCTTTCTTTTCCTTCACAATGATCTTTACCAACGGTCCGACCATTTTCACATATGCTGCTTCTACCGTCTCGATGATGCGATCCACAGATGGCGCGGTATTCCGTTGTTCGTCATCGAAGACTAAGGATATCTCAATTTCATTGAGCTGTTTTTGGACGATTTGGAATTGTCGTACTTTATTTGTTTTCAGATCATTCAAAATTGTGGACATGATAGAGAAACTCGCGGAAGGATACATTCTTCCATCGGGTAGGACAATCGTTGAGTCGATTCTTCCTTCTACGCCCTTGATGCTTGGTGTGCATAGCCCGCATTCGCATTCATGAACAGGTTCTAGGGTAATGAGATCGTCCATGCCCGTGTATCGTATCATCGGTGTCCCTCTGCCAAATAATCGTGTGACAATAATGCGGCCTTTTTTTCCTGGTTCAACCGCCTCCAAGTCCTTGTTCACCGATTCAATATGGTAGAAATCATGGTTGATGTGCCACGTACCCTTCAGGCATTCAAACGAAATATCCCCACCCGATTCGGCTGACCCATACACATTGACCATTTTGCAGCCGAATGCCTGCTCGACATAGTCACGAATATACGGGTCAAGGACATAGCCGCCTACAAAAAGAATCCTTGGTTTCACATGAGTACCATTCCCTTTCATTTTCAGATACGCAAGGTGTTGAAAGGTGACCGGATACGACACAATGGCGTCTGGTTTGAAGTCATCCAGCTGTTTCATGAGTTCGGGAATCGGTTGAAATGGGTTCAGTTGGAGATGGTTCTGAAGTAAAGAAAACGTACGTGCGTGGGAAACAAATCCTTGGTTGATTGCCTCGTTGACTTGATAGGGGTTAAAATTGATGATATGAGCGATTCTCGATGTATTCCAATGCAGTCCATAGGCTTGGAGTTCTCTGATAGAGATGGTGACGGCCTTGCTAATTGTCAGAAAATCTGAATAAAAGGTGAGAATTTTTCCCGACGAGCCGCTCGTGCAAATCATCTGTGCTTTTCTTTTATCGTATCCTAGAGGAACGACATTGTCAGGAAAATTATCAAGAAGCTCTTTTTTTGTGATGAACGGGAGTCTCTGAATATCTTCAACCTCGAATATCATGTCGGGTGTGATTCCTTGGTTTCTATATTTCTCCCGGTACACAGGGACATTCCAAGCGTATACGACCGCCTTGCGAAATGCTTTATTCCGATACTCGTCCAATTTTCTTTGACTGAGTCTGCGAAGCCGAGCGGGATCTGTGAGAAAGTCTCGTAAAAAAGGAAATCCCGTGAACGGATTCAGAAACGGATTCATAGATGCCCATACAAGTTCGTTCCCATTCAAATATCTTTTCAATTCTGTTACCGAAAAAATAGGAGAGAAAAGATTGTATACCCGTGGTGAAATCATATGATGAAATGGTGGTCTATCGATTTCCCCAATCAGACGACGAATCGTATCAACTTCTGGTTCAACTCGTACATTCTAAATTTTATGATTCGTATCTTCGGTTCGCTATGTTTCCTTTTGGTGGTGAAACGAAGCTGAGAGGCACCTTACTGGAACAAATCAGTTTTGTTGATAACGAAAATATCCTTGATTTGTGCTGTGGGACTGGAGGGTCGACCTTTGCCATTCGAGAGAGAATCGGGGATCGCGGTGGTCTTACAGGCATGGATCTGAATCCAGGAAGGATAGCCATTGCACAGAGAAAGAACCTATATACCAATGTTCATTTCAAAACAGGAGATGCTCGATCGACGGAATTTCATAAAGACGCTTTTTCAAAGGTCTTTATCTGTTTTGCCCTCCATGAAATGCCTGGCCATCTCCGGTTAAATATTTTAAAAGAAGTAAAAAGAATTTTATGCGATAGGGGCTTCGTAATCATTTTTGAGGAGGACTTTCCACGGTCTCTGTGGCGCAGAGTGTTCCTTTCCATTTGGAATTGGAATTGGATTCCGTTTCCTCTCAACCTTGAAAGCAGGACAAAAAGAGATATGATTAAGAAAGGCGTCTCGAATGACATGCTTGTTGTCGGGTTCAAAGACATCAGGAAACTCGAGATGTTCAAAGGCGGTATTCAAATTGTTATAGGAACGAAATCTCAGGAGTGAAAGCAGAATAGTTCAGGAGTATATTCAACGGATATGTCGTCGAATTCCTTGAAAGTGACCATGATAGGGACATTACCACCGATAAAGGCCATTAGTCCCTATTGCGTCCATATATTTCAAGAACTCGCAGCAAGGATGGATGCGGACTACATCGGGTTCTATTCGTTGCCAGATTTATTTTACAGCGGGGGATCAAAGGAAACATATGATGCAGATCATACCCCGCAGAATATCAAGGTGAGGTACTTCATAAAATGGTGGAATCCGTTCTCGTGGACCCGCGGGGCATTGCAAGCCTCTGGAGATATTATTCATGTTCAACAGTGGATGCCGTACACATTGCTTATGTATTCATGGATAATACCGATTTTGAAACTCCGGGGGAAAACAATCATCTTCACCGTCCACAATATCACCCCTCATACAGTGAAGCGGTTCATCAAAATCATCGACAGGGTTTTCAATACCTTCATTTTTAAATTTGCCGAAGGATTTATTGTCCATAATCAGAGAAATTGGTTGAAATTTCAGCAGCTGTACCATATCGATTTTAAGAAAATTCTCATAGCAACTCACGGTCCCATTCGTTATGAAGCCAGGGGCGTTACTAAGGAGGATGCGCGGATCTTATTGGGCATCGGATCAGAGAAAAAGGTTCTTTTGTTTTTCGGGTATTTATGGCGATACAAAGGTCTTGATACACTTCTTCAGGCCTTAAAAGGAATCGTAGAACATGTTCCTGAAACACTGTTACTTGTTGCTGGCCAACCGATCGCCATTCAAGGGGGGTGGGCGCCCTATGAGTCGATGATTACACAAAACACGTTACAGCGTCATGTGGTAACACGGCTAGGGTTTATTCCAGAATCACAGGTCGAGGTTCTTTTCCAAGCCGCTGACCTCGTCGTGCTCCCCTACCACGAGCCATTTGATACGCACGGTGGAGCAGCCGCACTCACTATCACCTATCATAAGCCGTTACTGGTGACCGATATCGGCGGTCTCCCTGAATACGTGAAGTATGCGGGTGCTGTGTCACCACCTAACGACATAAAGGCTCTTGAAAGAAATATCGTTCGAATATTACAAAATGATCAACTGTTGGTTGATCTCGCAAGGGATTCTGAAGAAAAAGAACGAGAACTAGGATGGGGGCCAATCGCTGAAAAAACTATTCAATTCTATAAAAAAATTTTATCGATGCAAAATAAATATATATATGATAACACAGTATAATTATCCATGCAGAAATCACGCCTCCTCCAAAGCGTCACCGTCCCTCTTGCAAGTATCATTCTTCTTTCCCCTGTTTTTTTCCAAAATACTTCATCAAGTCCTCTGCATTCAGTACCTGCGGACCACACACTGTCTATCGTGCTGAACTGTTCCGACACCAACGGGATCATTCGTTCCTTCGAGGAGATTGACGACGGCCCAGCACCAGTCAAACCAGTCGTATACGGTCGTTAGATACCTGATTGATGAGAACCATCATCTCCAGATCGTCCAAAAGACAACAGAGAATGCACCCCGTATGTGACGAACACCACGCTGAAGACGAACTCCGTCGAATTCTACTGCCTCACCACATTCTCCACGATTCCGAGGGAAGGACCATCGGTCGCAAGGATCCCGTTCCTGCTACGGCTCCGCTTCCTCGACCCCTTCATCCGTATTTTTGCCATCTTGTTAATCCTCTTTATTTTCAGCTGACGATAAAGGGATGAAAGCATAGTACTCCTCGACCGCGTGGCCTAAAGATTAAATATCCTTTTTTATTTCTCGGTGAACGACATGATCAGTACAACCTTGCCGGACCTCATCAACAACGCACTGCGCGATGCGCACCTCCTGCTTACGCCTCTCATCGGTCAAATCATCGCTGCTGTCATATTCTTCATCCTGTCTATTTTCGCTGGCTGGGCTGTGTACCATCTCTTCGAACATTACTTTAGCAGATGGGCGAAAAAAACCAAAACAACCCTTGATGACGAGATCATTAAAAACGTGAAACGACCAATCTACTATTTCGTGATCCTCCTTGGGTTTTTCTATGCGATCGAGCAGCTCACCGTCCTTTTCACGTATTCATCCATCGTCGGGCAAATCTTCCTCGTCGCAGAGGTGTTCCTCGTCGCCTTCATCATCACCCGCGTCATCAACGTGCTCGTCTCATGGTACGCCGAGCGCATCGTGAAACAAGGGAGACGCGCAGTCAGCAGCAACATCCTTGTTATCTTTAAAAAACTCCTCCATGTCTTCGTGTACATCTTTGCGTTACTCTACCTTCTTTATGTGAGTAGAATTGACCTTTCCGGCGCAATCGTTGGACTTGGTGTGACTGGGATTGCGATCGCGTTCGCCTTACAAAGTATCCTTGGAGACGCCTTCAGTGCATTCACTATCTATTTCGACNNCCGCAACTTCAAGAAAATGGAGACCAGGCGCGTCATCTTCAGCCTTGGGGTCAGCTATCAAACGCCTCTTGAGACACTCAAAAAAATACCACGGCTTCTCCAAGATATTATCACACCGTTTGACCAGGTCGTGTTCGAGCGGGTCCACTTTAAACAGTTCGGACAGTTCAGCCTAAACTTCGAGATCGTCTACACCATACAAACCCCTGATTACGTGAAGTACTTGGATACACAGCAAGCGATTAATTTCAAGATTCTTGGGGTGTTTGAACAAGAGCACATTGAGCTAGCTTATCCCACTCAGACCATCGTCTTGCATGATCCGAAAACGACTCTTAGATAGTCAGCTGGTTCAATTGAACGCCAAGTTTTGTGAGAGCATTCAAAGACGGTAAAAACAACGC
>DAYE01000053.1 GCA_002506745.1 Euryarchaeota archaeon UBA33 | reverse complement strand
CAGGCAAAATTGGAATGGGAACGAACCTTCGATAGTGACCCAGATCTCATCGCGATATTAGATAAATCGCACAAGATTGTCCGCGTTAACAAGGCGATGGCACAACGACTCGGTATTCCGTCTGAACAGTGCATTAATCTGAATTGTTTTATGTGCGTTCACGGAGAAACAAAACCCCCTAAGTTTTGCCCGCACACCTTAACCCTGAAAGATGGAAACGAGCATCTTGCTGAGGTATATGAAGATAGACTTGGTGGTTATTTTCTTGTATCCACCACTCCCATTTTTGATAATAACGGAACTTTGGTTGGTGCTGTTCATGTCGCTCGGGATATTACCGAACGTAAACATGCAGAGGAGGCACTGAAAGAAAGCGAGAACCGATTGAACAGAGCCCAAGAGCTAGCACAACTTGGTAGCTGGGAACTTGATCTTATCAATAACAATCTCACCTGGTCAGATGAGGTCTATCGAATTTTCGGTCTACAACCACACGAGTTTAATGCCACCTATGAAGCATTCCTCCAGTTTGTCCATCCTGATGATCGTGCAGCAGTTGACCTCGCATATTCTGGTTCACTGCAAGAAAAGCGAGATACCTACGAGATCGAACATCGGATAGTACGAAAGGATGGCGAAATCCGTTTTGTTCACGAAAAATGCGAACATATGCGAAACGGATCTGGTCAGATTATTCGATTGATTGGAATGGTACATGATATCACCGAACGGAAACAAGCAGAGGAAGCACATAAGGTATCTGAGTTGCGCTACCGCAGGCTTTTTGAGTCTGCAAAAGACGGCATCCTTATCCTTGACTTCAAGACAGGGATGGTCGAGGATGTGAACCCGTTTTTAGTCAAATTGCTTGGTTATCCCAAAGACGATATTATGAAAAAACATCTCTGGGAGCTTGGGGTGTTCAAAGATATTATCCCTTCGAAGGAAAATTTCTTACAATTGCAGAAAAAGAAATATATCCGTTATGAAGACCTCCCGCTTGAGACAAAAGAAGGAAAAAAGATTAATGTTGAATTCGTTAGCAATGTGTATGATGTTGATGGTAGAAAAACCATTCAATGTAATATCCGTGACATCACTGAACGGAAAAAAATAGAGGCAGTACTTCAAAAAAAGACCGATGAGCTCGAACAATTCTTTACCGTTGCCCTTGACTTACTTTGTATCGCAGATATGAATGGTAATTTTATTAAACTGAATAAGGCCTGGGAGAACATCCTTGGGTATCGTGTAAAAGAACTTGAAAAAAGAAGGTTCTTAGACTTTGTTCATCCAGATGACTTGCAAGCGACGTTGAACGCAATGTCTGTACTGGCGTCGCAGAAACCTATCCTGAATTTCATTAATCGGTACCGATGCAAAGATGGTTCCTATCGCTATATTGAATGGCGTTCAGTCCCACAGGGACAACTCATCTATGCTGCCGCAAGGGATATCACAGAACGCAAAAAAACTGAAGAAAACATAAAAAAATTAAATGAAAGTCTGCTTCGTCATAGTCTTGAACTTACTACTACGAATAAAGAATTGGAAGCATTCAGTTATTCTGTCTCCCATGATCTGCGAGCCCCTCTTCGCAGTATCGATGGATTCAGTCAAGCAATTCTGGAAGACTATGGGGATAAACTCGATGAGCAAGGGAAAGACTATATCAAGCGTGTACGAATTGCGACCCAGCGGATGGGGCAACTCATCGATGACCTGTTACGGCTCTCGAGGTTATCTCGGGCGGAACTTCATATCGAACAAGTTGATTTGAGTTCCTTGGCTCGTACGATGATGAAGACACTTCAAAATACGGAACCTTCTCGAAAAATTAAAATTACCATTCAAAATCAAATACATACGAGCGGTGATAAGAAGCTACTCGAAATACTTTTCGAAAATTTGCTAGAAAATGCATGGAAATTTACTAGTAATACCATGCATCCCGCCATAAAATTCGGGGAAACGATGAAAGACCATGAACGGGTTTATTATATCCAAGATAACGGCGCTGGATTTGACATGGCCTATGCTGACAAATTGTTCATTCCGTTTCAACGGCTTCATTCCGTGGATGAGTACCCGGGAACAGGGATTGGTCTTGCAATCGTCTCTCGAATAGTTCATCGACATGGTGGACGAATCTGGGCAGAAGGCAAAATCGGCAAAGGAGCAACTTTTTACTTTACAATTCAGGAAAACGGAGTGACATAAATTATGGAGCAAAAAAATATCCTCCTTGTTGAGGACAATACAGATGATATCGAGCTGGCACGACGCGCGTTTCAAAAAGTCAATCTCAACGATAATATGATTGTCACCCGCGACGGTGCGGAAACCCTTGAGTACTTTAAGGGCAAAGGGAAATATCAAGGACGAAATATCAACGATTTACCCCAGATCATTCTCCTCGATCTCAAAATGCCAAAAATCAATGGCCATGAAGTACTCAAGTATGTCCGAGAAAACCAAGAAACAAGATACATCCCCGTCATCATTCTGTCTTCCTCGCAGGATAAAAAAGATATTATGCGCAGTTATGAGCTTGGTGCGAATAGTTATATCGTCAAACCAATTGATTTCCTCAAATTCTCGGAAGTGGTGCAACAAATAGTCATATATTGGTTGACGCTCAACGAACAACCCGCATCAAAAAGAGGTGAATAACAAATGAATAAACCATTGCGTGTCCTCCTTGTGGAAGACTCGGAAGACGATGCTGTCCTCTTATCCCGCGAATTACAAAAAGGCGGCTACAAATCAACAATAGAACGCGTTGATACGCCAGATGCTATGAAAAAAGCGCTCGCCGAACACCAGTGGGATTTGATCATTTCAGACTATATCATGCCGAAGTTCAGTGGACTGGACGCACTCAAACTCCTTCAAAAAATCGGGCTTGACATACCGTTCATCATTGTCTCCGGGAAAATCGGGGAGGAAACTGCAGTGGAAGTCATGAGGGCAGGAGCGCACGACTACATCATGAAAAACAACCTAAAACGCCTCGTCCCAGCAGTAGAACGCGAACTTGCCGAACTGACCGTGCATCGCGAACGCGCAGAGGTGAAAGAAGAACTTCATCAATCCTACGAAGACCTTGAAAAAGCGAATAAGAATCTCCAAGCAGAAATCCTCGAGCGTAAAAAAGCAGAACAGGAAGCACTTCAAATAAAAGAACATCTCCAAAACGTCATCGATAGTGCCTCTGAAATCATCATCTCCTTTGACGGGAACCATCGCTTGACCACCTGGAACAAAACAGCGGAAGAACTCACCGGTTATATGGAAAAAGACATCGCAAACAGAGGGATCAGTAAGCTTGAGGTCTTCAACGAACCTCAGCAAGTGTTAGACATCATGAAAAACATTTATCAAGAAAAAAATCCCGGGTCCTCCAATATTGTTTTACTCACAAAAGCAAACGTGAAAAAAATTATTCGTCTCAATGGGTCGGTTATCAAAGCAGAGGGCAAGCAAGACGGCGGAGTCCTTTTCATCGGAAAAGATATCACCCGGGACATTGAAACCCACGGGAAATTACTCGCAGGGAACGGTTACCTTATCCCGGATAAAACAAATACTGCAGCCATAGACCTCCTCATGGATCTTGCTACCTCTGGGTACAAAGGATTATTTATCACCAGAGCCGCCCCTGAGATGATTAAAAGTATCCATCTCTCTAAAACAATACATGTCATGATACAAAGCCAAGAACCCATAAAAGAGTTCGAAACTATTTCAGATCTAACCAATCTCCTTACAGGGATAAAAAAATTTAGTGAAAAAAACAAAGATTCGGTGATCCTTCTTGATGGAATTCATTACCTTCTCACACGCTTCTCGTTCGAGAAATTCATTGAGACGTTGTATCGCATCAATGATATCATTGCGAAAAACAAAGCACTCCTTCTAGTGCGATGCGATCCAGCGTTGGTCGAGAAAAGTCAACTGGCGGTTATTGAAAATGAGCTGCATCTGCTTCCCAGTCAAAAGATAGAGGGACTCATTATTGAGGACGACGTCTACGATGCCTTACGATACATCTTCGAGCAAAACCAAAACAATGCCCTGGTGTCGTTCAAGAAAATCATGACCCGGTTTAAAATCGCGTACTCGACTGCCGCTAAACGTCTAGATACACTCGAGGAAAAAGGATTGATATTCACCAAACGCCAAGGGAAGCTACGCACCGTGTTCATCTCGGAAAAAGGAAAAACCCTGCTTCGAAAACGGGAGACTGCATAAGCGGTTTTTTTCTCTCAAATTACACGTGTTCTTAAGTCATTTTACACTTATTTTTACATAATAGATTTATAGCTCCAATGGTTCATTTTACCTATTATTACATTGGAAGGGAGTTGTCTTATGAAACCAGCGACGGAAAAAAACGACACCGCAAGGTTCTTTCAAACAAGGACAGAACTAGAGCAACGACAGATAACCAAGAACAGAATCCAAAGTGGACAGGGGCAGCGTATCCTCGAAAGCCTTGCTGAGAAGTATATCTGTCCGAACTGCGGATCAGCCATGAAGAGATCATTTGGCATCCAATACACTTACTACTGCCCCGATTGCCTCAGTTCCATAGAAGAAGGAGAGATGAATCTCGATACTGACAAGACCTGCCCGAACTGCGGTCAATCGCTAGATAATGAAAACGAATGCACAAGATGCGGCTATTCGATGGGAAGAGATTTTGAATAAACAAAGGGCTGGTGGTGAGGAGAGAATCAATGAAACATTTTGAACAAAAATCCATTTTATCATGGTTGATATTCTCCAATATTATGTCGAGTGATAATATCTCGGAGGGATGATTATAGAATACCATCTGAAAGAAAAAACATCCTCTTCTAGAGCAGTTCTCTTTCTTTTTCTCCTGATCCTAATCAGCGTTATCACTGTTTTCATACCTCTCTCCTTGTAGTTTCTTTGGTCATCATGAAAAAAAGATGAGAAGTACAAGTCCTTCGATTTGAATTGTTCTCATCTGTGATCGGTTAGCGATAAAACGGGCAAAATAACCGTCATATTTGCTCGTTTTTACAAAGAGTTTGTGTGGGGTCAAAGACACCCGACAAAAACAACAAATTCTCCTTTGAAAAAACGTTATTCACACGGTCAATCATCGTTTGTTTCACACTATTGTCTACCTCCTAAAAAATCCTTAACCGATCACGAATGGAATTGTTCTTCAATTATTATGAACACGTTTTTCAATCACTGTATTATAGTGATAATCCTATTTATCACAACTTTAGGTGAAACTATGCCAAAAGTAACACATTTTGAAATATACGCAGACGACCCAAAACGAGCGATAAAATTCTACAAAAACGTCTTCGGATGGGAAGCAAAAAAATGGGACGGACCCATGGACTACTGGATGATTACGACAGGTTCTGACAAAGAGCCGGGGATCAACGGTGCGGTCATGGAACGACCCGAGCCAAACAAATGCGATGACGCAGTCACGACATTTATGTGCTGGATAACGGTCCCCTCTATCGATCAATTTACCAAAAAAATCGTCTCGAACGGTGGAACCATTACCATGCCGAAAACGGCGATACCCGGTATGGGATGGAATCTCAAATTCATGGATACCGAGGGCAACAATGCTGGCTTAATGGAAATGGACAAAAACGCGGAATAGTTTTTGAATATAAGATCAGGATAAACAAATTTCCTCTTTTTTTAGAAATTTTGATTTACATTACTTACTCGATAAAGATATTCTAAATTTTTTCTTTCTTAAATCTTACTTTTTCAAATCGTTTTTAACATATTCTTTAGTCATTTTTCACATATGATTATAAGGCGATGAAACCTTTAATTATCAAAAGTATAAAATCAAAAAAGGTGTATGAATATGACAAAAAAACAACTCATCGAAATGTTCAATGGTGCGTTAGAACTAGAGCACGCGGCAAGAATCCAGTATTTGGCTCATGCAGAGGAAATTGTTGGTATCGATGCGGAACCAGTCATCGCTCGTCTACGAGAAATAGCTGATGACGAAAAAAAACATGAAGAATTGTTTCGTGGAATTCTAGGGGACTATCTCGGAGTGACGCCAACGATGTGCGTTGCAGAAACACACTGCGCGGAAACAACCAAAAAAATCCTTGAAACAAACCTAAAGGATGAACGACATGCGGTGGATTTCTACGTAAAAATAATGGACGAAGTAAAAAACATGAAAAAAGAGTTGAAATACGAATACTATCAAATAGAACATAAGCTTCGTCATGTGATCATCGATGAACAAGAACATATCGCCGAATTGAAAATTCTTCTTGGAATATAACCTGCAGAATTCTATAGATAAATCAAGGAATAAGTCATGGAAAAAAAGGTCATCTTACTGATTGAAGATAATCCCGATGATATCAAACTTACCCAACGAGCATTTGTCAAAAGCAATATTGCTGATAAAATTGATTTAAGAATCGCGGTAGATGGGCAAAGCGCTCTTGACTATCTCTTCGGATTAAATTTGAAAAAAGGTACGAGCAAAGAACAGCTGCCAGCGATCATATTGTTAGATTTAAATCTCCCAAAACTCAATGGTTTACAAGTCTTGGAACGCATCCGAAATGAGAAGTCAACGAAACTTATTCCAGTTATCATTCTCACATCGTCGAAAGAAGATGCAGATTTAGCGTGCGCGTATAAGTTGGGAACGAACAGCTATATAAGAAAACCTGTGGATTTCGAAAAGTTCAAAGCAGCAATACAACAACTCGGTTTGTATTGGGTCGACCTTAATGAATCACCTTCGTCAGTAACCTATCCCTCTTACAGAACCTAATACCATCATATTCCTTATCGATATTGAAAAAGTGTCTTAAAAAACATAATCAATACCTTTATAAGTAACTATTTTTAAATCATTTTTAAGTCGTTTTTGCATAATCGTTTTATGATATGAACAAATGAACATCAATGCTAAAAAAATTGGTTCAGAGCCTGTCCGAGTAATACATAAATATAGATGATAAATCACTATCTTTATCAGAAGACAACAGATATACATCTCTTAGGTGAAGAGATGGGTAAAATATATCGTTTTTATGACCCTGAACAAATACTTCTTTTTCCTCCAAATATCCGGGAATGGCTCCCCGAGGGACATCTCGCCTTTTTTATCGACACACTCATCAACCATGCAGATCTCTCAACAATAACAAACTACTACGAGCAGTCCGATCGAGGGAACCCACCGTACGATCCACGGATGATGACAAAAATACTCACCTATGCATACTGCATCGGAATGCCATCATCCCGGAAGATCAACAAGGCATTATACGAGGATGTCGCCTTCCGGGTTCTCGCTGCCGGCAACTTCCCGGACTTCAGAACCATCAGCGACTTCCGGAAAATCCACCTGAAAGCATTAGAAGCATTGTTCGCTCACGTATTGAACCTCTGTTCTGAAGCAGGTCTTGTAAAACTGGGTACTGTCGCGATTGATGGGGTGAAAATAAAAGCCAATGCAAGCATCGATCGGAACTACAACCACAAGAAACTCACTGAGAAAGAAGAACAACTGCAGAAGACCATCCATGAACTCTTTGAAAAAGCAGAACAAACCGATGCTGAAGAAGATCGCATCTACGGTAAAGACCGACGTGGTGATGAACTCCCTGACGGATTCCGAACCAAAACAGAACAGTTGGAACGGATCAGAAAAGCAAAAACCATCCTTGAACAGAGACAACAGGAGAAGAAAAACAAGTATGACCGGAAAAAATACGAACGAACTGAGACAGAAAAGAAGACAGGTAAACGACTCCGTGGCCGGAAACTGAAACACGTTGACGAGAAACCTGAAGAATCCGCGGTTGCAAATACAACTGATCCTGATAGCCGCATCATGAAAACACGAACTGGGTATGTCCAAGCATACAACGGCCAACTTGCAGTTGATGCAAAAAGCCAGGTGATCGTCGCCACAGACCTGGTTCAGGATCAAAACGACAAACAACAACTCCAGCCTATGATGCAGAAGATACAAGAGAACACTGGGCGGCTCCCACAACGTGCAACCCTGGATGCCGGTTACGATAACGAAGAACAGATCAAACCATTCTGGGACAAAGTAGACCTGTACATCCCGACACAAAAAGACTGGAAACAACGCAAAGCCATGAAAGGAACACTGCCTCCAAAAGGAAGAATCCCCAAGAAACTTTCACTGAGAGAACGGATGAAAAGAAAACTCCTGACGAAGAAGGGAAAAGCCATTTACAAGAAACGCGGTAGCAGTGTAGAACCAGTGAACGGACAAATCAAAGACAGCAGAGGATTTGACAGGCTATCTCTCCGAGGACTGCAGAAAGGAAAAAGCGAATGGAAATTCATTTGTACAACCCACAATATCCTCAAACTCTGGAGACATACCACACCAATGCCATCATACTAAGCACGTAAGAGGACACGCCTCTCTACAAAGCGAGAATAAACCAATACACAGAGGCATTATTCTCTCACTCAGCTGGAGATTGGCTGCAGAACAGCCAATCCAAATACTTGCTACATTAAAAAGTTCGATTTCTCAGACAGGCTCTTCAGAAATAATATTTAGAGTATGAAACATATTTAATTTAGGAGGACGAAGGGTATGATCAATAAATTATCTTTCAAGGAAATAAGGAGAATTTGTGATCCAAACCTCATGAGCTGCAAAACTACAAAGGAAGCAGCTCCATTGGAAGAAATCATTGGCCAAGAGCGTGCGGTTCGAGCTTTAAGATTCGGGTTGGGAATCAAGGAAAAAGGGTTTAATATTTATGCTGCAGGATACCCAGGAACAGGGAGAACGACCGCGGTAAAAAATTTCTTGGATGAGGTCGCTCGCACAAAACCGGTTCCCTCTGATTGGTGTTACGTGAACAATTTTTCCAACCAGTACGCCCCAAAAACGATTCGGCTATCTCCTGGGAAGGGAAAGGAATTCCAAAAAGACATGAAGGATTTTATAGAAAATGTGAAACGATCTCTTCCAAAGGCATTTGAAAGCGATGATTACAACACAAAACGAGAGTCGACTATAAGAACCATGGAAGCTCAACGAAAAAAGCTGCTTGAGCAGTTAAACACAGAAGCAAAAAAAGAAGGCTTCATGATTCAAATCAACCCTATCGGACTTTTTCTCATTCCCATCATAAAGGGAAAACCGGCAACGGATGAAGACATCCTAGCCCTCCCGATTAAACAACGTGAGGAGATTCGCNNGCAGTTCATGGATATGGAAAGGAAAATCGAAGAGGAAATAAACAAACTGAATCGCGACGTCGCATGGTACGTCATAGGTCATTTGATGGCTGATCTTCGAGAAAAATATAAGGAATTTCCTGATGTACTCTCGTATCTCGATGAGGCACAAAAAGACATTTTAGATAACGTCGCGCAGTTCATTCGTGAACCTGAAGCAGAACAACAGCCTCAACTCCCGTTTGCAGCATCGTGGATGGCAGAGGCGCCATTCAAAAAATATGAGGTAAATTGTACGGTTGACAATTCACAAAGCAAAGGCGCCCCCGTGATAATAGAATCGAACCCGACGTTCCAAAACCTCTTCGGCAGGATTGAAAAAGAAGCACAATTCGGTGCCCTCATCACTGATTTTACCATGATTCGACCAGGATCGCTCCATAAAGCAAACGGGGGGTACCTCGTCATCCCGGTTGAAGCGTTACTTGTCAACCCGTTCTCATATGATGGATTAAAACGGGCATTAAAAAACGGTCAGATAGTGATTGAGGAAATCGAAGAACGGTTAGGGTTTATGACAACGAAAAGTCTGAAACCATCAGCTATTCCTCTTGACGTAAAGGTCGTTCTCATCGGGGATCCTTTTCTCTATCAACAGTTGTTCATTTTGGACATGGAGTTTAACGAACTTTTCAAAGTAAAAGCTGATTTTGACACCACCATGGAGCGCACCGATGATAATATGCAGCAATATGCAGGCTTTGTGTGCGCGCTCTGCCAACGGGGAAATCTCCAGCATCTTGATGGTTCTGGTCTAGCGAAACTCATCGAGCATAGCTCCCGATTAGCCGAGGACCAGCGAAAACTGTCAACTAGATTTGCAGACATCGCTGACATCATCCGTGAGGCAAACTTCTACGCACTTCAAAATAATTCAGAGGTAATTACGGGGG
>DAYE01000108.1 GCA_002506745.1 Euryarchaeota archaeon UBA33 | reverse complement strand
TTATAATGCATTAAATCGACATCATTCTTGAGGGAATGCCCCATAAGTATCTTTTTAATGGATGTAGGTCCGCCTCTCCGATCCCATTCCTGAGAAAAGGACTTACGAAAGTCTTTAATTTTCACAAGTGAATCTTTGAATATTGGAAAAAGATGACTATGACCGAAAAGGACCTCGAGTCCATTTCCATTATTGAAATATTCCAGATAATCAGATAATGCGTTTTGAGTATCCACATTGAAGAATGATATTCTACTCCGATGGGTCTTTGTTGTCTGGCCATTTTTTGGATTATGGTTAATACGGATAACTCTATTTTCAATGTCAATATCCAATGGAGTAAGTTGATACAGCTCCTCAGCACGTAATCCTGAGCTACAACCAAGAAGAACGAGTGCTTTTATCTGCTTTATATATTTATGATGTTTAAAATCATCTAATATCTTATCAATAGCATCTGAGGATATCCGTTTAGGGAGATATTCAGGTTCAGGTGGTAGTTTAATTTGAGAAGCCCAGTCTATTTTCAGGTATGCTAGAAACCGTCTAATCTGATAGATTTGCTTTCGATAGTATGTGATTGATGATGCTTCTTTTACTTGTTTACAATACGATAAGGTTTTATCTTCATCAACTCTCCAAGAAACATAATCGAGATAAGTTTTTATCCATCTTTTACTATTCTCTTGCCACTCTCTACATATTCCTTGGATGTCTCTTAATGAAAAATATTTATCAACATCGGAAGGATAAATATCAGCGGGTTTCTCCTGTTGGACAGGGTTTCCCAAGCTAGTCACACGGGTTCGAATCCCGTTACCCGCATCCGATAAAATAGGGGGACAATATATGAAAAACAAGGTAAGTATCGGCGACCGAGTTGAGCTTGTCTTCATCAATGACTCCATGACAAGGTTGAAGCCAGGGGCTCAAGGGACGGTTACGAAAATAGAAGCTGAGACAGATGAAACCCTGATCTGGGTTCAATGGGACAACGGTGAACAACTTGCGTTGCTAGATCCCATCGATAAGTACAAAGTCGTAAAAAAATAGGAAAAAAAGAAGAATTTTTTAGATACCGAACCTGCTAAAAACTTCGCATAAAAACAGGTACACAATGGGAAACCGCTGCTCGAACCGCTCAAAGAAAAACACCTGGTTTGCATAGTTTCGTGGCATGGTGACCGCAAGTGGATCAGACCAGTTGCTCTCAGCACCAAGTGTATCTTTTGCCTTCACTCGTATCGAATATGTTCCCTTCGTCGTCCACGAGTGCTGAGCACTCGCTGTTATACCTGACGCAAACGGTCCAAGCCAATCGCTGAAATTCCCGTCACCCCAGTCCCATATATAAAAGACTTGATCGGAATCAATATCAGTAGTCAGCGTTGAATACAGATAGGTCGCTCCAGGCTTCCCAGACGTCTGACCCGTAGGCCGCTGTGGTTGTTCAGGTGGAGTATTCTGCTGTAGATCCCCTCGGGCGGTGAAATAATAGGCATCTGGTGAACCGATATACGGATGATTCTCCGCTCTTCCTGATGCATCCTCTGCATGGATGTAATATGACACCATGGTGCCATTGACCTGCGGAGGAATCACCGCGTGATAATAATCATTTCCTAATGACTGCATCTGGATGAAGTTCCAGCCACCATTGTTCGCCTTCCAATAGACGCCGGTTGAACCGGTGATGAGGTTCTGTCCGCTGTACGGATAGATTTTCGCCTGGACATCATATCCTGTTTCGTTGGATTGATCCCCAAATAACGGGGTATGTTCGATATAAAGCATATACCGATCGGTGATACCCATGGCTCTACAATGAAGTGCATCGGATGACACCCAGGAGCCAGTGAACCCCAAGACCTCGTACCCCGGCATCGCAGCTTGATACGAGGCAATCGCATCGTCATCCCACTGATCACCCATGACAGGAACAAGGACTTTATTGTTCAAGATAAGTGAGTTTGTATACGGCTGGTCGTTTGGTGTGTAGACGCGCGCCACGTGATATGGTGTTCCATAACAACTCGTTGTATTTTCGAAATAACTGACAGCTGCTTCGATTTCATCATATTGGGAATCACTAGTTGGTACCTCGCGAATCAGGATTGTGTCCGGTGACAGAAGCTTCCCCCAACAATCAATATGTTTAATGTACTCACCATTCACGTCAGGGACAACAAGATATGAGGAAATCCCAAGATATTCGTTTACAACCTGATTGATCTGCTCATGGGTATACCCTGTGTTTTCTTCCCAGACCAGTGTGGTTGATATCGCCATCCCCTGTCCGTCCGTCATGTAGTTCCCACCAGCGGTCACCAGAGGCATATTGTAAACCGGGATGCTTTGGTTGTTCGCATATCTGGTTGGTATCTGATCATCATTCGGCCGTGGACGGTTATAGGTAAAGTCAACGACCCCTTGTACATTATCTTCATTGATGATAAACCAGGGACCA
The DNA here is from genome assembly GCA_002506745.1 of Euryarchaeota archaeon UBA33. GTDB lineage: Archaea > Thermoplasmatota > E2 > DHVEG-1 > DHVEG-1 > SM1-50. The sequence continues at coordinate 7,664 of DAYE01000108.1, read as the reverse complement.
TAATCCCGCGTCCAATACGAATCAGTCGGGGCGATCAGATAAGAACAGTGACTGACGTCCACCCCATGGCTTTGATACTGCGTCTGGACCGTGTTTTTTTCAGAGACGCTTGCGACTATTGTTACTACATTGACATCCTCCGCCATTTCCTTTATAATGTCATAGGAAATGCCGAAAGGATAACGAATGAGTACGCCCTGCATTGGTTCGAATTCTCCTGGTTGACGTATCGTTACAAATGATGACGAAAACGTTGAATACTGCTGTCCATCCATTGTGGCGTGAACACAGCTCACCGGCAGCAACAGACCAATGATCACTATACTTAAGAGTATCTGATTTCTTTTTATCATTGATTAAATCCCCCTAAGGTTTCATATAATTTTAATCGTAAATTCGAAGGCCACAATCCAATACGTGAAGATCTATTCTCTTCAATTCTAAATCGTACTCTGAGATAGGTTGAAGGGTACATACCCTCAACAGGGGTATGAAGTGACCAAATCGCTAGATTTGTGCGAAATTCTCAAAGAGATGGAAGAGACGAGGGAAGAGTGTTCCCAGCAGATCAAGGAGTTTGGCGAAGTATGGGAGATTATACGGCATCGTGACGTCCAAGGGATCTGACCAGTTGCTCTCGTGTCCCTGGATGTCTTTTGCTTTGACGCGTATGGAATAATCCCCTTTCACAGTCCAAGATTTCTGAGTTGATACTGAGTTTCCAGAGGCATACGGCCCAAGCCATTCGCTGAAATTCCCGTCACCCCAATCCCATTGGTAAAGAATTCCATCACCTTCTGGATCGGTGGTTTCTGTGGAATACATGTAGGTATTCCCTGGTTGACCAGTGATTCTGCCTGTTGGTTTGGCGGGTTTCTCAGGGGGCAGATTTGGTTCTCCAACGGTGAGTGTTGCTGTGTACGGTATCGCGTTAAACCCGGTGACGACCAGTTGAACCTCACCAGTGATACTAATCGGGGAGAAGAAATGGATGATCGCATGTCCTGTTAGATCTGAATATCCATTGCCTAACAGCACACCGTCTGCGGAAATCGCGCAAAGGGCGTTTGGAAGACCAGTCACATCAACCTCGAAGGTCTCAGCACCACTGAGGATGAATGAATCATGGATAACTTCCATAGTAGCTGGAATATCGGTACGAACTTGTACGGAGGGGTCACCAAAGACAATCCAGGTATCGGCCATTGATATTCCATCTGCTCCATAATCATCAATCATGGACATTGCACCATTAAAGCAGAGAGCACCATAAGTTGTTTTTACGTTATCTTCATACAATCCAACTAGGATATTATTGAACTCATCCTGTGCTTCCATCGGTGGATTCCAGCTCTGACTAATCGAAGACATATACGCTCCGATTGCTCCGGTTGGTTGCCCGTTATGTGTGGCTCGTAACCATGCTTCTCCAAAACAGGTTGTATCATCAAATTCTCCATTGTTACAGGCGACGGAGGTGATAAACGGCAACATATTATCATTTGTTAATGAATTGACGTTACTGTTGCTAAAACCAGTGGTTCCCCATGAGGTAGCAGAGCCATGCCCGCAGTAGTTAATGATACTGCGGCCTTCGTTGAGTGCAGTTGAAACCATCGTGGTTGACGGCTCACCAGGAGCATCCAACCCACCCTGGGATCCCCCATAGAGTTCTTCGACAGAGCTGTAGGTGAAATTCATGAGGAGCGTCCGGATGTTTCTGATGTGTTGATAATCGTATTCACTATCATCTCCGATGCCGTACTCGGACCCTATACCGACACCTTTCTTGTACCAGTCGGCACCAGCTTGGGGGTCACGTTCGTAGGTGACTGTCCGATTCACCTGGGTTCGCACCTGGGCGATGTTCTCTGCAGAGAACCGGCCAACAAAAAGCTCAGGGTAATGATCACTTCCTATGATATAGCCGAAGCTTGGATCGGATGCACCTCCACTTGCATACAAGGAGGGTACTTGTGCAGCATCACCGACTAAAAGAACAAAGGTGAGTCCGTTTGTATTGTAATAATCCGCAATAAATGTTTTTATCGCATTGGCGTTCCCAATGGATGAGACATTGACCATCTCGGTGGGGATTCCTTTCAGGTTTTTCCACTGGACGAATGGAACCATGGTGGCATAGAAAGAATCATAGGTGATGACCAGCATGTTACCCTGCTCAGAAACAGGGTTGTACTTCGCGAAATTATAGTTTAAGAAATGGTGTTGATAAACAGAGAGGAAATCATTGTCAATCATCGTCAATTGATATTGGGCGTTACTACTAGTTGAGATCTGTTGGGAGGGAGCAATTTCTATGGTAATATCGTTGTAGAATCGGAGTGTTGCTTGTATTGGATTGTATTGGAAGGGATAAATGGTGACGACTTGACCCCGGAAATCCCTAAGGTAATAGGGTTCTTGGAGTTCAGCAATAGTTGAGGGATACCAGGTGTTTTGGGTGTAGATATCACCAAACTCATAGGGGACGTCTGCGGGGTTCACGGTTCGCAGCAGGTTTCCTTTGGAGGGTGCAACGAGGATGTTTGTATACTCTTCGTAGGACGTTCCAAGCACGCGGATCGTCATTGTTCCATCAGTTGGGATGATAATACTGCGAGCCACCGAGGGAAGATCTGGGGTGCCTGCAACGAGGTTTTTTGCCTCACTACCCAAGGTAATTGTTTCGTATTGTTTATTGTTGATTTCCACTGGTATCATGGTGAATGTATCAATGGTGTAATGCAAAAGAGTCGTGTCTCCCGTCTGTTGGACCGTGATGGTAATACCATTGGAGCTGGTTGTATTCATGGTTTGTGTCTCTGGCGAGCGACCACCGATGCTTGGTAGTATGCTTGCTGCGGTCACAAAAAGGCCTACAAAAAGAATGATTAACTTTCTCATGTTTTTTTCTCTCATAGTATCCCCCTATTTTCTATAGATGGATTAGAATCTTTCTATTTATTGTTAACTTAGTACTCAATATATATACTTTTCTTTTGTAATAAAAAGAATTGAAAGAGTCGAAAAGGGGGAATAAACGTTTGTTCTTCTATATAAAATATAGATTTTTTAGAAATCCGCAAAGAAAATCAAAGATATTTATTACAAATACGAAGAAAGATTACGTTTTNNAGATTACCTTTTTCTTGGAGGAGTTTAAGGCTTTTTTTGGGACCGTATCCTTTGACGCCATCATTAAAATCAGTCCCAATAAGGATTGCGATATCAACGAGTTGCTCCCGGGATATCCCCAGTTTTTGAAGACCAGACTCAAGACGTAACCGTTCTGGGTGAACCGTGGTATAGGCTTGTTTGTTCGGGAGTTTACGTTTTTCTGAGGATGTTAGGTTTCGTATTAAAACAGACGCACCAAACAAAAGACAATCAAAATCTTGTGAGCCTACCGCAAACGCATCTCCTTTCTGAACCATGTAGCTCGCCTGTGCCTCCCCCTCAGATGGAGCCTGGATATGGGGGATTCCAAGCGCGTCAAGGAGCTGCTTGCTCTGTTCAATGATCTCAGGAGTAACCCGAGAGGTCTGTTGCGCTTTTGATTTTGCTTTTTCAAGATCTCCTTTTTCAAGGGCTTCCTTCCAGTCCCGTTCCGCTTGTTCTTTGCGTTCCCGTCGATGCTGGATAGTCCGCGCTTTGAACGGATGGGGTGTTCCATCGAACACGTACACCGGGCGAATCTTTGCTGCCACCATGTTTGCAGTGCGATACAGCAGACCAGATAAATGCGACGTGATTCTCCCTTGGGAGTCTTTCAGAGGGGTTCCATCACGCTGCCGGATGCTGGAGAGAAACTGATGCAGGATGTTATACCCATCGAGTGCTATGACGCGGTCTTTGAAATCCTCAAATGCGCATGGTTCCTTCGTGAATAACTCTCCGAGGTCAACACCCATGAGTTACCCACATCTTTTCAGGGGATAAATGCCTTTCTTTCCACACGATATCTTTAAAGAAGGAAAACCTATTGCCTTGTTCGATGAAACGAGACCTTATCTCCATGCTGGATGTAAAAGATGATCTGGACGACATCATAAAACTCAGCATAAAACTCAAACAACAATCAAAGAAAGGAAAACGTATCGAATTTTTGAAAAGAAAAACACTTGGGATGATCTTTGAGAAACCCAGCACGAGAACACGGGTTTCTTTTGAGACAGGGATGACGCTCCTTGGCGGTCATGCGATCTTCCTTTCCAGTAATGACATTCAACTCGGCAGAGGAGAAAGCATTGAAGATACCGCGCAAGTGCTCTCCCGCTATGTCGACATGATCATGTATCGTGCGAAGAGCAACGAGGCGATGAAAGAACTAGCGACCCATGCGGCCGTACCGGTCATCAACGGTTTAGACAACAAAGAACACCCCTGTCAGGTGATCACGGACCTGATGACCATTCAAGAACACAGAGGGAAACTGAAAGGACTGCAGTTTGTGTACCTCGGCGATGGGAACAACAACATGGCACATTCCTATTTACTTGGTTGCGGCATCGCTGGGATGAACATCAGAATCGTCGCACCAAAACAATACTGGCCGGAGAAATACTACAGAGAGGAAGCAAAAAAATTCGGAGTAAACGTTGAAGTGACCGATAAATTACAGAATGCGACAGCCGGTGCTGATGTCATTGCAACGGACACCTGGGTCTCTATGGGCGACGAGACAGAAAAAGAAAAACGGATTAAGGACTTCAAAGGATATACGATTGATTCGGCATTGATGAGTGCAGCAAAACCAGATGCGATCTTCCTTCATTGTCTCCCTGCATATTATGGCTATGAGGTCACAAAAGATGTCGCACATGGCTCGCAATCAGTGATTTTCGATGAAGCAGAAAACAGGATGTGGGCACAGATCGGGATTATGGTGACGCTTTACCGGCACATGTTCCCATAATTGACTAGAAGTTCACTTGCCACCGTCCATGCAGGAAGCATCTCTGCATAAAGGGAAATAACCTCATTGGCGATGGCGTTGATATCGGCATGGAATTGACCTGAGGGAAACCCACCAATAACACAGAGAAGATGGTGTTTTTTCTGCGTTTTTATCTTTGTAAAGTATTGCGGAAGTGCGACTGGTATTCCCTCTTCCGAAAGAGCGACAATGAAGTCAGCGTGTTGCTGTTCGATGATTTGTTTCAGAGAAACATTCTCTCGTAACGAAAGGAGTGGCTGCTTATCATCAGGGACGAAATGTTTCTCAAAGAGTGTTTCGAGAAGCCCAAGGAAACGTTCATAGTTCCGCATGATCCGTGTTTCAGGGTTCACAGTGATTACCTGATCTTGTCTGGTGTGAATAAGAATGTTCAACTGACCTTCTTTATTTGCGATGGATTCAAGTGCGGTGAGTAAAAAAAGATGGGTGATATCAGGACGTCCTCGTCGCCTCCCCTCAGGGAGATTTTTCATCGCCGCATGATGATAGTTCGAATCCAGAAGAATCTGCCTTGGTTGTTTCCCTCGTTGTCTCGCATGGCCGATCACCGCTGGATGATTGCACAGTTCAACAGGCATCAGTTCAACTTCTGCTTCGGCGAGGACCAAGGTTAACATTCCATGACCTCAACTGAGGATTTCTTCAAGTTTATTCTGTTCAATCGCATACCGTATTTCTTGTGCGATCCGTCTGCCTGTGGAAAGATCATGTTGGATCAGCTCGGAGTACGGAGAACCAGAAATGTATGGGTTTGTCCCTGCGACGATGCGCGCAGAAATCTCAAATACTTTGAATTCCAAGTCCTCTGTGACGACTGTCTCAAGGCAGAACGGGCCGATAATTCCGCCGAACAGCTCAAGTGATTTTTCCACGACTGCTTCCCCCATTTTAAAGACTTGTGGCAGGAGTGACTCTCGCATCACAATCGGGATGTTCCCTGTGACGACGAAGGTCGGGTGAATCCCTAACTCTTCCAGCTCTGCGATGGAACCAAGGCGTTGTACCTCATCAATGGTGGTCTCATCTCGGCGGTCCATGGAAAGCATCTGCAGACTTCCTTTTGAAAGCTTGTATGCGTTGTTCTGAATCGGAGAGTAGAAATAATGAAGATAATACCTGGTGCCCATCACAAACTCCTGGATCGTATACGGTTTATCATGCTTGACTCTTTTGGAGAACTCCGCGAATGTTTTTGCGATGAAGAACCCTTTTCCGCCTTTCGCGCCATGGTATTTTACGATCACTGGTTTTTCGATGTTCCGCGGGTCTTTTATCTCCTTTGGCATGGTTATCCCAGCGCCTTCAAGCCAGACGCGCTCTTTCTCACGATCGGACTCCCACATGAGCACATGTCTGTTTCCAAACGTGGGTACCTGAAGGTTCAGAAAATTCTTAGGACCGAGATACTCGACAAACGATCCATGAGGGATGACGACAACGTTTTTTTGTCGAAGCTCATCAGCGTATTTCGCGATATCCTTATAATTGTCAACAATGAGAAACTCGTCTGGTTTGCCGAGCGGAAAGGCATCATAGAATTTCTTTACCTCTCCAACAGAGATCCCTAAAGTTTTAAACCCTTCTTTTCTCGCACCATGAAAAATCTGAAGGCTAGAATGCGAACAGACCGTCGCGACCGTCAGGTTTTTTGTCTCATACGTGGAGAGGAGTTCTTTTATGTTCACTTCAGTCATTTGATATCCAACTCCCAATACGAGGATAACGCAGCCCCTTTTTTTATCAGTTTCGCTGGAAAAAAGGGATTAAAAGAGCTGATGGTTAGAAACGTTTCTTATTATCTCGAAGGCCTTCTACGATTTCCTTTCCAAGATCGGTGATACGATACAACTTGATATCCCGATGCTTTCCTCCCGCGATTTGCTCCACCAGATTAAGACTTATCAATGACTCATCATCACGATACCGAGAATTCATCCCACGGATCGCCCCGATCACGTTCGTTGGTGTGGTCTTTACATTATAAGCGATCTCTGAGGTGTAACTGCCACTTGGACTGATCTCGAACAGGTAATCTGCGATTTTCTTCCGCACGCTACTTCTCCGAAGCGACCTGATAATAAGAGGTTTTAACATCTCTGGAGAAATAACTGTTTTCTCTCCGTCCAGCATCCCATTCCACTTAGTGTGTTTGGAATTGCGTTTCCGGTTAATAAACTAATCGGTTCATATTCATGGTACGGATGACGTGGTGATGATGGAAACGAAACAGATAAATGTCTGTTCTTGTTTACCGGATGGTAGGATGGGATACGCATGTCGATCAAGAAAGAGCTTTTAAACGAATTGACAGAACTTCAGCTGAAACAACTTGCTGACAGCAAAGGTATTATCTTTAAATTGAACACCGTTCAGAAGAAATACTATCTGAATTGGGCTGAAAAAGATAAACTCGTCGATATGATGACGACAAATGAACATATCACGGTCTCTGAGATAGAAAAATTTATTCATGCAAAGAAATTCTAACTCATCATCGACTAGTCGAGACCCCGATTTTTTTACAATAAGGCTGAATTGGACAACGGCTGCAGAACGGTGAAATCGGTACACAGGTTTTTTGTCCGAATCTGACGAGCAAATCATTGAAATCATCCCAGTATTCCGGTGGGAGAATTTTTATCAGAGTTTGTTCGGTTTCTTCAGGGGTCTTGGTTTTTATCCACCCTAGTCTATTTGGGATCCGATG
>DAYE01000065.1 GCA_002506745.1 Euryarchaeota archaeon UBA33 | reverse complement strand
TTCGCATCCCTGGTCTTTGGTTCGGCGACATAATAGAACTCGTACGGCATACCCTCCATATGACCGGTTTTCAGCCAGATGTCAAAGGGTTTGATATGGGACTCGATGACCTCCTGGAAACCCAGGGGNNCTCCATATCAGCTTCCAGAACTCTGCTTTTCCCTCGTAATACTGATTCTCCACTTTCTCTTTGACCCGGTTCATCATCCGGTCGATATAGTTCCTGCGGAGAAACTCCTCGGACACATCTGAGAGCAGCATCGTCGCATGTTTCCCTTGTATGCTTACCTTAGCGAACGGGATGCTGACGTCCTTGAGTGGCTCACGGGGGAGATCAAAAGAAATCGTATAATTTTCAATGGTGATGCCACGCACACCAACATGATGGGTCTTTCCTAGCTCTTTGCTCAGCGCGTTTTTAATCTGCAACAGTGCGTTATGTGGGCGGAGGGTCCCTTCTGATGTAATGAACAAAGACAATGTTCCTTTCTCAATTGCAAACCGTTCTATGACTGCGAGTTTCTCTGGGCCTTTCTTGAGAATCGATTCGTTCGCCTCTGAAATGAATTTCTCAAATTCTTTGCTCAATCCTGAGACATCGCCGCTGAGTGTGAATCTGGCTTGTAACTCAAATCGTGTCATCGGCAGGTTATCCTTCCATTAATACTTAATTCTTATGAGCATGGTATGGACGGCAACATTAGAATAAAAGAAAAAAAAAGGAAAAATTTTTTGGCTTACCCGCTAAGCAGAGAGCGTAGAAATGGAAACGCATGCGGGAACCGCTGGAGCAATTGTTCCAAGAACCAATAGATCGGTAGATCATAGGAGACTGGCATTGTTACTTTCAGGGTCGCCCAATTGCTTTTTGCCTCGTATCGATCGGATGCTTTCACACGAATCGTGTAGTTTCCTTTTTCTGTCCAGTTTTTTTCCAACGTGACCTTCTCACCGGATTTATACGGCCCTATCCATCCGACCGCTCCGCCATCCCAGTAGGTATCACCCCAGTTCAGATAATAATACAGGTCGTCCCCATCAGGATCGGTCGCCCAGAACGTGTACCGATACGCGGTGTCGTTTTCCCCGGTCCTGCGTCCAAGCAGCCTTGGCGTCTTTGGAGCATGATTCTCTGTGTTGATGAACACCCAGGCGGTCTCCGTGCCGGTGTTACTGGCGTTGTCTGTGACAGTGAGTGTGGCAAGATAGATCCCTGGAACATCATACGTATGGGTAGTAGTCACTTCTGTTGCGGTGGTCCCATCACCAAAGTCCCATGCATAGGACACGATGGATCCTTCATGATCGAAGCTTCCGCTTCCATCGAAGAACGTCTGACCAATGGCGGATGTATTGATGTGGATGTGTGCGACCGGCACCCAGTTACTGTAATTCTCTGGGTTATAATCAACCCAGTTGATGTCTGTTTTATCGATATTGAGGCTCCCATATTCCAAGTTGAAAAAACCATCATACCCCCATTCTTCACTGATACTGTTTTTCACGATCCAGTACCCACCGTTCGTGATGGAGAGGTCGTCATTCCATCCGACAAGGACGACCTGATGGTTGGTGCCTTGCAGGGGGCCGGGATAGGCATAATAGTCCATGGGGTTATGATGTGTGTAGCCCCATTCCTCAAGGTTCTCTGGGCCATGGGCGTAGTAGGTGAACAGCATGGTTGCGACCACTGGTCCGGTTTCCATGATCTGGGTTTTGATCGCGTTGCAATCCTCGACACTCCCATCAGGCACCCACCGACCAAAGGTCGAGAGCGGTATGAGGAAATTATCCCAATCCGGGCTGGCATTTGAACAGGGGACATCATCGTTGACCTCATAGGGGAAACAGAATTCCGGGATGATCCCGTTACAGTAGTTCCCTTGGGAGGTGTTCAGTTTAATGTATCGATACGCATTGTACGCCCATCCTCCTTTGCAACTCCCTGCGGCATGCAAACAAGACAGGACGTACTGCTCAGAAAGATCAAGATTCAAACCAGGGCATCCCTCGCGTATCTGGATGATGCTTTCCAATGCTCCCATCGCCGCGAAATCCCAGCAGCTCCCACAGTTGCCTTGGTCTTTAGCTGTCGTTGTCCAATCAAGACCATCCACGTCTTTCCAACTGAAATACGGTGGTAGGTCATGTGCAATTCCTGGTTTTGGTGATTGACCCACCGTGTCATCCACGATTATTTGATAGGGCAGAACCTGGTCTGATTCACACCCGCAGTCCTCTTCATTGATACCGTCATCAACAACAATGGCTTGATGGTCATCATATGCAGACGATATCAACGGTACGGTCGTTCCCATCATCAGCAGAAAGATTACCATTCCAACAAGTTTCTTTTTCATTCTTCCTTCCTCAAAATTTTTTCCCTTAGATTTAGAACAGTACAGACGTATTTAAATATTGTCACCAATATTTATTTTTCATAGAGGATAACAGAAGGTACGATAGCTTTGTTTTCAAAAAAAAAACAAATAAAACAGGCCGATGCCAACTCGTTATTTCTTAACAATCTCAGCAGCAACGGAGACACAAGCGAGATAATCATCAAGCGTATGAAGCAACGAGGCGACAGACGAACTTTCCACGACCGCCTCAAGCGTCTTTCCCGTGACCTTTGATGTTACGAACCCCTGATCATCCGCCTGAACAGACCGGAGCACCTTTTTTGCTTTTTCTGCAGTCTCAAAATCCAAGTGAATAGTACAGATCGCTTTCATATTACCCCTGCATCTGTTGTACAAGCATAATATCAACCTTTTGGATGAACTCTTTTTCTTTCCCAAACGCAATCGTGGCACCAGCAGCAATCTTATGACCACCGCCAAACCCACCAAGTTCCCCTGCGACGTTCTTCATCGCAGCACCCAGGTCAAGGCCTTGCTTCACGAGATGTTGATTTCCCCGACAGGAGACATGTATCTCATCATCGGTTTCTTTTCGCGTCAGAGAAAACAGTGGTTTCTTCTCATCAAGCACGTAGTTCATCGCGATTCCTGCAATGACGCCACCAAGCGATGAGTTATCTGAGTAGAAATACCGCATCCCAACGGTCTCTTGGATACCACCGTGTTCTAATTCTTGAAGTCCGTTGAGGAGTTTTTGTTTATAGTCTTTCTCTACTTGAACCGCGTCTTTCCAGGTGGTTCCATCGCCAAGACAAAGAGAAAGACCCAGGCTGCGGTACCCGTTTTTCCCACACGCGTCAAGCAGATCAGCAAAACGCTCCAATTCCCAACCCTGTGATGTGACGTACCGTTTTCGTATGGTCATATCCAAGATGTTCTGTTGACAACCTGCTTTGATTAATACGAACAGAAGATAGGATTGNNTATATGTAATTGTTCCAGCAACGTTTCGATTTTATCATGCTTCCCAGAGAGATCTGGATAGTAGGGGTCCACAGAGTAATACAATGCATCCGCAATCGTCTCCCCGTACAGTTTGATGCCGGTCTGTTCCGTGAGAAATCCTTTCTGCAGCGCGTTCTCAAGGATGGTTTTGTTCAACCCGCGGACACCACCGATGAACTGTTTATCACCAGTCGCACCAGCCAACGCAAGTGGTGCGAGGTCCTCGTTTGCTGGGTCAAGTGCAGTCGCGAACAGATAACTTAAGGTCGCACCAGAGACATCATAGTTCCCATCAGCGCCAAAGAGGTTCGCGTTGATTTGTATGATGTTCTTCGACGTCTGGGTTGTGAGAAATTGGTGATGATCAAGGATGATTGCCTTGCAGCCAAGCGATTCAATGGTCTCTATCTGACCGCTCCCCATGTCAGAAAAAACAATCAGATCGTTATGCTCGTTTTTCAATCGGTCAAAGCCTTTCGTAAACGGATTGCGCATCAATGACGCATGGAACTCGTACCCTGCCCGGTACACCGCGACGCAGAGCACTCCTGCCGCAGCGATCCCATCTGCATCGTAATGGGACACCACTCGAATTCGCCGCGATGATGGAAGGGACCGCAGCATCGATGCTGCATCCTGACAGGCTTGGGAGATATCTTCTACCATAGATTCTACTCTACAGAACGAAAAACATGTTCCAGGCTAAAAAGATACTGGAAGATTTCTTATTCGAACATCAGCTTTGCTTGATCTAAGCTGTACTTCCATCCCTTTGGAAGACGCTGTTCGCGACGGTAGTATTTCATCAAACGGCGAATCTTTGACTCTGTCAGTGACAGGCTCCGTTTTGTTTTAAAATCCTTCTTATGTTGATCAATGTGTTTCTTGAGCTTCAGCGCGGTTTTGATCAGACTCTGCAGGTCCTCAGGGATCTCCTGGGTAATCTTGTTCTGTTCAAGGATCTGTGTTATCGTTTTTCCAGTCGCGATTTTCACATCAGGGACCGCGTATTGATCACGCAGGATCATCCCAATCTCACTGGTGGTCTTCTCTGCTTTCGCAAGCTCTAGGATACGACCTTCGATTTCTCGAGGATTTAGGGAACTCCACTCCGGGTGTTTCTCCCGCAGGGGATGGGTGGAACCTGATTTACCTTTTGTTCTCGTGTGCATTCGTGCCATTCTTTACACTCCGCTATCGATTCTTAAGGGAACTCCCTAATAAACTACTCGTATATAAAAGTAAAGGTTGACTGCCAAGGAGTTGAAGAATGTATTTTTCCTCTTGCTACAACACATTATCCATAAAGTATATATTTTTCCATCCATTAGCCAGAGACGTTGCGTGCAGGAGATGACCGTACACATCTATAATACCCTCACAAGAAAAAAAGATGCTTTTATCCCTGTTGAGACTGGCAAGGTGAAGATGTATGTCTGCGGGATGACCGTCTATAGTGATGCCCATATCGGTCATGCGCGTACCTACGTTGCCTTTGATGTGATCCGCCGGTACTTTGAATACAAGGGAAACACCGTTTTTTATGTACAGAACATAACGGACGTTGACGATAAGATCATCGCAGCGGCAAACAAACAAGGCATCGATCCTCTACTGTATTCACAGCGGTTCACTGATAGGTGTCTCACCGATCTGGATGCATTAGGAGTACGACGAGCGGACTTGTATCCGAAAGCATCAGAGGCCATCCCTGAGATGATCCATATGATCGAACAAATCATCCAGAACGGGTATGGGTATGTCGCTGATGGTGACGTGTATTTCTCTGTCGAATCATTTAGTGATTATGGGAAGTTGTCTGGTCAGAATATCGCTGAGATGAAGAAAAGCGCCCGTATCGAACCAGGGGACCTAAAACGGAACCCCTTGGATTTCGCGCTCTGGAAGAAAGCAAAACCCGGTGAACCGGTCTGGCCCTCCCCCTGGGGTCCGGGGCGACCCGGGTGGCATATCGAATGCTCAGCGATGAGCTGCAGCATCCTTGGACCGGCGTTTGACATCCATGGCGGCGGGATGGATCTGCAGTTCCCGCACCATGAAAACGAAGTAGCACAGGCAGAGGCTGCGACCGGGCAGCAGTTCGCGAGGTTCTGGATGCATATCGGTTTGCTGACCATCAACGGGGAGAAGATGTCCAAGTCCATTGGGAACATCATTAATATTAAGGATCTTCTTCAGAGATGGGATGCGGAGGTCCTTCGGATGTTTTTCGCCCAGGCGCATTATCGGAGTCCCCCTGATTTCAGTGAAAAAGCGTTGACTGACGTCGAAAAAGGACGTGAACGTCTCCATCGGATGAAAGAACGACTGCAGGAGCATGCGAAAAAAGCGTCTGCTGAGAAACCAACCGACTCCAAGCTGCAGGAACCAGAGAAACAATATCTCTTAACGATCAAGGATTTCCAGGATGAATTTGAAGCAGCAATGGATGATGATTTCAACACCCCCAAGGCGTTTGCCTCGTTATTCGAGTTCGTGAATAAAAGCAACAGGTTCTTCGAGCAGTATCTGAATCCAAATCCAGAGTTATGCAAACATGCGTTGGACGTCTACCTGAAAACTAGTTCGGTGCTGACGGTATTCCAACCACCGACGCACACTCCTCTGAAAAAGGAATCTGATATCACCAGCGCCCTGCAAGCACTTCTCCAAAAATATGACAAGACAATTGATACACCGACGATAGATGCACTGCTGCAGGCATTGCTTGAAGCACGCCAAGACGCACGCAAGGAGAAAGACTACAAAACCGCAGATGATATCAGAAAAAAGCTTGAATCCCTCGGCTTCGAGATACAAGACACCACACGCGGTTCGGTTTGGAGGAAGAAATAACCAATGAAAAGAGTGCTAGTCGGTTTTGATGGCTCTGAAGGAGCAGAAAACGCGCTCAACAAAGCAATGCTGATTCTCGATGATGACGGAGAGCTGATTCTTCTCGCGATCGTCCCTTTGCCTTCTGATCGGAACCTTTTAGATAACAAAACCTACGAGGTCATCAAGCTACGAGCGCATACGTTGATCAACGACGTCATCCATGATCTGGGTGCCCATAGTTTCACGATCAACGGCCTGGTCAAAGAAGGGGAAGATATCGCCGCGGTGATCATCGATGTGGCAAACGAGTTACGCTGCGACCTGATCGTCCTGGGAAGCCACGGTTCAAGTACGTTAGGAAAATATCCAATCGGCAGCGTCGCCAATAAAGTCGTTCAATACGCAGCAAAACCAGTGATGGTCGTCCGATAAAAAAAATTATTTATTTTCCTTTGCTCTGATGCGCTCGGATACTTGGGCGTACTTTCTCCACGCCTTTTCCCTTGTACATCAACCCTCGACCTTTCTGCCCTGCACTGGTCTTTCCCCGTAGGACACGTCGTCTGTTCGGGAACGCGGAGATCCAGTTGATCTTCGGGTCGTTCACGATCGAAGGATGCGCCGGATCAACCAAGATGACCTCAAAGTAATGGTACATGCCGTCTTTTCCGACCCAGTAGGAGTTCAGGACCTCCATGTTCGGATAATGAGCCGCGGTTCGCTCCTCAACGATCCGTTGTCCACTCTTCGCAGGAGTCAGCTTCTTTGTTCCTCGTGCTGAGGGCTTCCTCCCGCCTTTTATCTGATGGCGGTTCAACCCGCCGTGTCGCACATGCGCCCGGACGATGATGTACCCTTGTTTAGCTTTATAGCCAAGTGATCGTGCACGATCGATTCGTAACGGTTTTTCGACCTTGAGAAAATTCTCTTCTCGTCTCCACTGAATTAATCTGTTTTTCTGCGGTGATTTGAAGGANNAAAAAAAAAAGATAGGGTTTTAGTACCCCATGAGGTGTCGTAGGATTGGGAATGCGTGAGGGAACGTCTCGAAAAGATGCTCAAGGAAGCCATGTGCAGTATAGGAATAATCAACAGGCATGACTACGTTCATCTTACCCCAATTGCTCTCGATACCATAGATGTCTTTTGCTTTTGCATAAATGGTATAGGTCCCCTTTGTGTCCCATTGGTGCGTTATCTCAACGTTCTCCCCTGAGTCATAGGGACCGACACATTCGTCCAGCTGACCGTCACCCCAGTCGATGTAATAATACACATCGTCTCCGTTGACATCAACGGTGGTAAATGTATAGGGGTAGGGGGTGCCGACGGCGCCTCTTGCTTTCCCATGTATGGTTGGAGTACTTGGTGGGTTGTCATTTATTATTAATATTGAGATTGGGTCAGACCATTCACTTGTCACACCATGGATATCTTTCGCCATGGTTTGTACTGCATATGTTGCCGTGGAGTTCCACGATTTCTCTGCTGTGGTTGGTGTCCCTGGGCTATACGGCCCAAGCCATCCGCTGTTCGTCCCGTCTCCCCAGTCAATGAAATAGGAGACGTCTTCCCCATCAGGTTCGGTGGTGACGACGGTAAAGTTGTATTTTTCATTGAGGATTCCCGTGGTCGGACCGGTGATTACTGGTTTTGCCGGAGGATTACTCAAAAGTCCAGCCTCAGCAAGTTCTGCTAGGGTTGCAAGAATAAGTCGCATGTTTTTCACGGCATAGGTCGCGTTAATATGAGCCATCGTGTCTTGAGAGGTATGATAGTAGGGCGTCTCGGTATATTCAAAGTAGAATAACGCGTCGTACCCCTCATCCCAGAAAGAATTATGGTCACTCCCCCACATGTATCCATAGTGAATCAGGGTTAGGCCGATATAGCCCGAGTATTCTGTGTTGATGTTATTGGTATAGGTGTACAACCACTCTGATGCGGTATTTTCGATCACGTCGAGATTGTTCCCGTCATTGGTGGTAATCGCATAACTGATCATGTCGCAATTCAAAACACCGATGATGTCCCAACCCTGACTTGCTGCTTGGCTTGCATAGACTGCGCTTCCAAGGAGACCTTGTTCTTCTCCTGAGAATGCGACGAACTTGAT
>DAYE01000105.1 GCA_002506745.1 Euryarchaeota archaeon UBA33 | reverse complement strand
CCGCGTCGAACCTGTCTCAGGGGAGCTGCGGACACGCAATGTTGAGGTGATTGCCGGGGAACATCGTACGCTTACAAATCATACTGAATATGGACTTTCGTTTCTCGTCGATGTTCGGACGACCTATTTCTCGTCCCGCCTTGGCTCGGAGAGGAAACGGATAGCGGGACTCGTGCAGCCAAAAGAGACGATTGTCGATATGTTTGCTGGTGTCGCCCCCTTTTCGATCATGATCGCACGCTACGCACAACCAAGGATTGTGTACGCGATTGATAAAAACAAGGAATCCATGAGACTGGCGACACTGAACGTACAAAATAACCACGTCCTTGATACCGTCGAGGTCATCTATGCTGATGCGGTCAACGTGCAAACGGTCGTTCCAGGTAAAGCAGATCGGATCATCATGAACCTTCCGTTTTCGGCGTTTCGGTTTTTTCCGATTGCGTTGTCTATCGCCGCATGTCCCTGCAATATTCATTATTATGATATATTAACGGAGGATGAAATCACGGCAAGGATCGATGCCTTGAAAACAACCGCCGAGGAACAAGCCTTTGANNGGTCCAAATCCCTCCGTCGGCTCCTTCAATCATTTTTTCTCCTGTTAAACACAGAGAAAACCACTGTATCACAAAACGGCTTTTGACCCCTTTGATCGTAAAATCAAAATCGATCAGCTACACAAAAAATTTTGTTACAAATCGTGTTACTGCTTTCTTTCATGTGAAGTGGGAAGGGATTTGAACCCATGATTACCGGTAAAAAATTAACCGCAACTCCTGTTGACATAAAAAGAGTAGAAATAACTATCGTTCATATTTCTTTATATTGGTTCCAATCACCGAAAAAAACCTTCCAATTCTCAGCATATTTATTGTTGTCATAGTTGCTTTCTTCGATTTTTAGATTAGGATTTATTATTAACGAAAATCTATACACGCCAAATCTTGGGAGACCTGCACAAGTAACAAAGTCAATATTTGCTCTATCACCAGGTAGAAGCCTACTGAGATAACCACTTTGTAAATGAGATCTGATGGTAGATAACGGTATCTTACCAAACAACATCCATTGAATTTTAAAATATGTCTCATATTGGAATTTATAAATAGGAGTGTCGCCAATATTTGTTAGGCTATATTTAAATTTATATTCTCTAGGGAATTCACATGGCCATAAAATGATGTCATCAATTACCAAATCAGGTTTACCCTCACTTGCATAAACAAAAGGTAGAAATGTTGTCGACAAGAAAAGGATTACAATGCTAACAATAATACTTCTTTTTAGGTTTTTCTTGTTCATATATTTTACTCTATTAAGGTTCATACATGACCTGCTATATTAAATTTTACTAGTATAAATTTAGTGCAGCTGAAGGGATTTTGACCCTTGGATTTCTTCGCACAAAAAAACCGGTAATGTCCTTAAATATACAGCATAATTAATATACGTACAAAATCATTCTCTCGTTCATGGCAAGACCGCGAAGTGTAATTTCTATAACATGTCAAAATCCTCGATGCAAATACTACCTAATCGAAGACGGAAAAGACATTCTCAAACGAGGAAAGAACCGAGCAGGTCATCAACAATACTACTGTAATCACTGTCATACCTGGTTTGTAGAAACAGCAAACACGCCATTGTATCATAAACATCTTTCTAAATCAGAGATCATCCACATCTGCAAACATCTCGTTGAAAAGAATGGCATCAGAAGTATCGAACGGATCACCGGTCATCACCGAGATACCATCGGCAGACTGCTTGAAGATATGGCATATCATGCAGAGATGATGAACGAGTTTCTTCTTAAAGACGTCAAACTCGGTCAGTTCGAAGTGGATGAACTCTGGTCATTCATCAAAAAAAACAAAAGAAGATTAAGCAAGAAAGCCAAGAGGCAGATTGCGAAGGTGATGCATGGATCTACACCAGCATAAAACGACGATCCTACCTGTTTATCTCCTACGCGGTAGGAAAATGGACACAGCAAACCTGCAATGAGATGATTGAAAAACTATTCCACCGAGTGCAACTTCCTCACCCCGGAAACAAGATACAGATCTTCTCAGATGGAAACGACGACTACTCCTACATTCTTCCAATATATTATCCCGAGACGTGTATGGACTACGGTCAACTCATCAAAATACGAGAAGGCGGCAAAGTAATAGACAAGATACACAAGATCGTCTACGGATCTCCAACAGTAGAAGATATAGAAACCACTGATATCGAGAACTTCAACGGCATCCTACGAGAACGAGTGAGTCGACTGGTGAGAAAAACCAAATGCCATTCAAAAAAAAAAGCGGGCGCTTATCAATGCAATAGAAGTCATTCAATTCCATTGGGACTTTATGGATCCCCTGCCGTCAGGAGAAACGCCAGCGATGATCGAATCCTTGTCAGACCATCTGTGGTCTTGGGATGATTTTTTATTATATCATTTTGCTGTCTAAATTAGGACAATACCAATTTTCTTTTATAACAGTAGTTCCTCTATGAAAACTGTTTTGTCCCAAGGCTCACATCAAATTCTTCGCTTATTAACATTTTCAATCCTTTCTCCATCAACATCTTATGCTTTTCCACGATAGGTCCTCCGTTTTCTTTAATGTTCATCATCCTTTTAGCTTTCATATTCATCCTCCTTATTTTTCTACAGGTGAGATCGTCATCCCTCTCTTCATATTCCTGATGATTCATCAACATATGATACATGATGATAAGGAGTTTCCGAGCTGTTGCAACAATAGCTTTACTCCCTCCCTTTCGTTTACTTAATCTCTTGTAGAATCGTTGCAATTTCCCTGGTTTCTTTATCGCTCCTTGAGCAGCGATAGTTAAGACCCATCGAAGAATTGAAGGCCCATCTTTACTTATATGCCCGTAATGCGTTGTTTTACCTGATTGATAGACCCGCGGCGCAAGCCCTGCATATCCAACAAGTTTCTTGGCGGCAGGGAATCGATGAACATCTCCTACCTCAGTAAATATCACCATCGCTGAGTAATAGTCCACACCGGGGATACTCATTAAAAGATGTATTTCTTTATAGTTCCCTGCAACCTCAGCCAATCTTATATCCATCATGTTGATCTCTTCAGAGAGAAAACCGATCTCCCTCACACATCCTTCCAGGATGATTTTTTCCATCACGGGGAGTCTCAGTTCCATGAAGGATCTCATTCCTGTTCGACCAAACAGATCACTGAACTCGTTTTTTATCCCGTTCCTCGCTAGTAATGCATGTACCTGGTTCTTCACTACTGCACATTTCTCCCCAAGGCTTTTCCGATATCGTACCATCTTTCTCAGTTCCTCAATTTCTTCAGAGGGAACATAGGATTCCGGGAGATACCCAAGTCTCAACAAATCAGCTAGTAACCTACTATCATGATCATCGGTCTTCTTCTTTGATTGGCTGATCAACGCGATCTTACTCGGTGCAGCCATATGAACGTTTCTTCCTGCCTTTTTCAATTGCCAATAGATCGGTTTCCCAAGGGTGCTTGATTCTAATACTATTTCAGCATCATTTGGGATTTTCTGCATTAACCTAGTTATTTCCTTTGAAGTGTTATCGATACGGTAGCTATCTATTTCTTCTCCATTTCCATCGAGGAGTATAACGTGGCAATTATCTGTGTCTACATCAATTCCTACATACATTTTTATTCACCTCCATTTTTTTTGGTACAGTTCTGGTTTAGGGTCGGAGGATTTCGACATTCCTCTATTCGTGCTCCTGTTAGGCACATGATGATAGGTCGAAGTACGGCAGCCAATCCGAAAGACAGGCTCGCTTTAGGCCTACGAACTACTACGTCTGCCATCCGACCTGAACCACTGTGGTATAGAGTGGTAGGAAAAAAACAGTTTTCATATCATCCGAAGGTAAGGTACGGAGAACATGGAATTGGACAATATTGGTGGTGGTAGTCATTCTAATGAGAATCATATGGATAAAAATAATGATTTTACAGGGTAAAAACACACTCAAAAATCAAAAAACAAAGGATATGACTTTGTTTTACACTAACTCAAAAGTTTAAAAACAAATTGAAAGACATCTTCGTTATCCTCCTGGATCGATTGTATAGAGCACCGTCCCAAAATATTTGGATGTGATTAGGTGATTTTCTTTGATTTCACCAAACAAGGCAAGCCAAATGAGAATATCTGCAAGGATCCATAAATTGTAGAGTAGTACGGAGAACATGAAATAGAACAATCGAATCAAGTAATTCTTTGATGTCGTTTTAGGAAGATAGGAATGTTTCTTGACTCGATAGCTTGTTTCGACCGTCTAGTTGCAAATTA
>DAYE01000114.1 GCA_002506745.1 Euryarchaeota archaeon UBA33 | reverse complement strand
TTGGCGTATGCGCTGTAAGTAGGCTCGTGGTTTTTTCGTATGATTGGTGATTATCGTTTCATTCCTTTATAGGTTATCGAATGTTGCTCTCCTGCTGTTCCCCAATTCTCCAATGAAGTCTCATGAATAAGGATCGTTACNNTTGTAAGAAAGATATTTATACTACCCTATTATTGTTAAATATAAGAGTAAGGAATGAAATGAAGATAAAAGTGTTAGTTGGGAGTATTTTTGGTGCAGCTCTGCTCATCGTGATGTCTTTTGTCTCAGTGGTTGGGTATCAATCTGTACAAGCAAATGACCATGAAGCGTATTCGCCGTTGTTTGTGGTTCGAACACAACGAGCCACACAACAAGCAACCAGTGGTGGGGTTTCTGCTTTTCTTGGAAAAGGAACGCATACGAACCTCTTTCCGCCTCAAGCATCTCGACAAGAGGAATTGATTCAGACCGCGATAAAAATCTTTAGCAGACATCCTGCTCTTTTGGCAAGTTTGTTGGAGAATCTTGACAAGTACCCCTACATTGCTGAGATGCTTACCAAACAAGGCCTCAAAATACAGGATATTAAAAATTATATGCGGATGATACAGAACAATCCATCGCTCTTCGCTGAATCGATCATCAATACACATCTCGTTGCATCTGATACCAATGGTACGCAGCCGCTGGGGTTGAGCACCTCTAATCCCCTTGGATGTTTTATCGTCGCTATGATGGCTCTGATTCCGGTCACGATTGTTTTGACATTACTGCTGCTGTTCTTCACCTTACGGATATTAACCTGTTTGAATATCAACGATTGTGCGAATGTTCTTGCACAACAGATCTGGAGTCAATTGATACAAGGATTGACGCAAGGATAGATTAAAGAAGTTCTTGTGATGGCGTTTGAGATTCCATTTCCCCTTTTATTGTGGAATTGACCCTCAATAATTTTTTTTTAAAAACAAGAAAAAAAGGCTAAAAAATAAAAAAAGAGAAAAGGAGGCGAGTGAAGTCTTATTTTTTGTTCTTCGCTTTGTTTGAGTAGAGCAGGATTGCGAGCAGTGCGATGATGGCGAGCAGCGCTAGGCCGATGATGTAGATGTTGTCTGTGATTGGTATTTCTTTGATGATGACGTCTTTTTCTGTGATTGTGACAAGGGAGCCGTCTGAGGCGGTCAGAGTGATTGTAAAGGTCCCTGGCGCGTTCCAGCGGTGGTTTAACGCGAAGTACTGTCCGTTGGGGAGTGTTGCGGTCTGGATGGCTGTTCCGTCACCCCAGTCGATGTGGTAGGTGATGTCGTCGTGGTCTTGGTCACTGGATCCGAATGCGTAGGAGTAGTCTGTGTTTGTGGTTCCGTTGGCTGGTCCGCTGATGAAGAGGTTTGTTGGTGGGCTGTTTCTTATGGTGATGGTTGCGTCTGTGGTATCGGTGTCTGAGAGGCCGAAGTTATCGGTGACTGTGAGGCTGACTTGGTAGACGCCTGCGTGGGAGTAGGAATGAGCGGCTGTGGTTCCTTCTGCGGTGGCTCCGTCTCCGAAGGACCATCTGTAGCTAATGATGATGCCGTCTGGGTCATGGCTTGCGGTGCCGGAAAACTCGATGGACACTTTAGGAGCTCCTGTGTAGGGTCCGTTTGTGTCTGCGGTCGGGGCGATATCATTGTAGCGGTACCCGTGACTAATGGCCTTGGTGGTGGTTTGGGTTGGTTCTTCATCTTCTGTTGGTTCTTGTGCAGGGAGTCTGACTTGTAAAAACGAGAATTGGATCGGCCATGGATTCGAGACATTCCGTATTGGTTCTGCAAGAATTGCGATCCATTCACCAGGTTGAGAGATAAATCCGTCTTCTGCGGTATCTACCAGTGTTTTGGCAGTATCTGTCAGTTTCGAATATGGATGATTACATAGTAAATACCAAAAAGCATCTTGGATGTCTGTCTTTGTCGCACCATCTTTGTGATTCAGAATGTAGTTGACTTTATCCCAGTTTTTTTCACGTACTAGCGATGGTAACAAAGGATCATAGCTGTTGTATAATCGTACTGTCAGTTTTTCGCCGCGTGGCATAAACACCGATCGGTCAGCGCACCATCCGTTGTAATCTCCATTTGCTACATCAAGGTCTGGTGGTACATCAGAAAGGTGAATGTCGAAATACGAGACATCACCATCATTGGCAATCATGGTCACTTGTCCTTCAGGCAGGTGTACTTCTGGGGTTGGTGTACTGGCACTTGTCAGGGGCATAAGGCAGACGGCGAGTAGCAGGAGGGTTGTGGTGTAAAGCACTGGCTTTGTGATGAGGTGTTTGCTCTTATTTCTGAGCAGGTAGTTTTTTTTCATTCTTTTCTCCATCCTTTTTTTCTTTCTGTGGTGTTGTGTTGGTTCTTCTGTTATTAAGCATCTGTTGTACACGTGTTGTCCAATGTCTGTACAGTCAGTATCGGATCTGTGCATTGTTGTGAAAATAAGGGAGTTTATCTTTGAAAAAGCAGATATTTATCAGTCAGTTTTATATATTAATTTTCGTATTCATGGCCACTGAGCGTATGAAGAAAACATGGTTTGTCCTCCCCGGGTATTGCGTTGGTCTTGGTGGTCTGTTGTTGATTACCTATCGGACGTTGCTTGCGGTCAGCTCGCCGGGGAAATCTATCCTGGTTTCTGTGGACCGATTTGGGGAGCAGTATCTGGATCTGGTGGCTCTNNTTGATCAGCCCGGTTTTCTCTTTTGATGTTTTCGATTCGTTTCATCAGCCGCCAACGTTGGCTGTGATGGGAGATGCTCAGGAAGGTTTTTCTCCCTCTGATGTGGCGTCTGTTTCTATGGATGATACAAGTAGTAGTGTTTCTGTGTCTGTGGTCGTTTCGCAGGAGGGTTTCTCGGGATGAAAAGAATTATGTTTCACGAAAAATATAAATACTCGGAAGACAACCATATTTCGTTAAGGAAGTGTTTCAACAGGTGAGGCCTTCGCTGGTATGATGGCGAAGAGGTTCTCATACTTGAAAAGGTGAGACATATGGTCGTGTTCGTGAAGATATCAAAAGACGGCAAGCTCAAACGAATCAAGGAAGTCCCTGACAAGTTCCGGGATCAAGCGTATATCTGGGATGAAGACGAATAGTGCTCTAGAGTGAGACCGGAAAAAATCCAATAGTACGATTAAACTCTGAGATTAGTTTTTTTTTTTTTTACACTTACTGTTGGATACGTGCTGCCACTGCTTGTCCGAGGCCTGTTCTGAGATTTTTATCTTGTCCAAACATTTAAATAAAACTATGGAATAAGAATATAGTACCTGTTATAACAGGGGGAACAATGTAAAGATTATGCGAAGAAAAATCATCATCGCACTACTATTCATTATCTGCATCATTGTCGTAGCTGTAGGTATTTTTTCGATTCAACAGTTCACTGCTCCCACACCGAGTGTCCCGAGTGATTTTACCGCGACAAAGATCGGTGGCATCCGGATTGATCTCACCTGGGTGAAAGGGAAGAATGCAGATACCACGTACATCGAGCGGAATAACGAGACTGCTTGGAAGAGAGGTGAAGGAACACTGATCTACAATGATACCGGAGTACACTTTCAGGATGTTGTGACTCCGCATAATCAGTATTATTATCAGGCGTGGAGTTGGAACCAGACCGAGCATTCCTATAGCGGTGCGTTTGCGACGACGAATACTACTGCTGTTACGAATCAACCACCGGTTTTTGGGTTGCTAAGCCCCGCGAACCGTACCATGGATACCCTCCTGAGTTTCTCCTGGGGCGTCTCCATCAGTGACCCTGAGGGAAACCCCTTCACATGGACCATCCAATGCAGCAACGGACAGGTCACGAGTGGGACGGGTGCATCCAATGGGACAAAAACGATTCTTCTCTCTGGCCTTGCGAACGCGACCAGCTATACGGTGTGGGTGAATGCGACCGATCCGACCGGTAGCGGGCTTTACACTCGGAGATGGTATATTTTTACCACTAGGACAACTCAGACGAACAATACTCCCCCTGTGTTTGGGGCACCCTTCCCGGTCAATGGATCCACAGGGAATCTGTTGAATCTCACCTGGGGCATTCTCATCAACGACCTGGAGGGAAATACCTTTACGTGGACCATTCAATGCAACGGAAAAACGAATAGCGGAACAGGTGCATTTAATGGGACAAAAACCCTTACGCTTTCCGGACTTGCGAACTTTACCAG
>DAYE01000084.1 GCA_002506745.1 Euryarchaeota archaeon UBA33 | reverse complement strand
CACGGCGGTCGTTTGTTTTTTTAGTAAACAAGTAAAATCAGTAATAGAGCCATCGGGTGTTGGGACACGAAGTGATGAACCATCAATTTTTCCTTTTAACTCTGGGATGACGAGTGCGACTGCTTTCGCTGCACCAGTCGTTGTCGGAATGATTGAGACAGCAGCTGCCCGTGCCCGTCGCAGGTCTTTATGGGGAAAATCAAGGATACGTTGATCTCCGGTATACGAGTGCACCGTGGTCATAAACCCTTGTTCTACCCCGAATGTATCATGCAGCACCTTCACGGGTGGGGCAAGGCTGTTCGTGGTACAGGACGCCATGGAGATGATGTGATGTTTGCTTGGGTCGTACATCTTTTCGTTGACCCCTAAGACTATGGTTAGGTCCGGGTCTTTCCCGGGGGCTGAGATGATGACTTTTTTAGCTCCAGCCTCCAGATGCTTCCCTGCGCCATCACGGGTACGGAAGACTCCTGTGGATTCAATGACAACATCAGTATCTAATTTCCCCCAGGGGAGATTTGAGGGATTCACCTCAGAGAAGAACGCGATGAGATGACCGTTGACTTCAATACCCTCTGGTTTTGCCGCGACATCCCCGCAGAATTTCCCATAAATCGAATCATATTTGAGAAGATGCGCAAGTATCTCAGTATTCCCAAGATCGTTTACCGCGACAATCTCAAATTTCTTCCCATACTGGGAGTGCTGTAATGCAGATCGCAGTACATTTCTTCCTATTCTTCCAAAACCGTTTATCGCTACTCGTATCATCCTCAAACCACGAATCCGACAAACAGGTGAATATTATATAAGTTTTCCGACAAGATAGGTTGATGCTGCATCGATTATCTTGACATCAACAAAAGTACCAAGGCGAACTGGTTCTGAGAGAACAACCTGTTTATAGCTGTCTGTCCTGGCGGTGACAGTATTTTTTTTCCCAGGCTCAGTAACCAGCACCGGATATGTTTTTCCAAGGTGTTGCTTATTTTTTTCAAAGGAGAGTTTTGAGCAGATATCTGTAGCTTGTTTTGATCGTTCTTTTACGACATGTGTCGGTACGCGACCTTTCATTTTTTTTGCTGTGGTCAGCGGGCGAGCAGAGAACCTGGTGATGTTGATAATATCTGGTCGTATTTCCTGTAACAGCTGTAATGTACGATGGAATTGTTCGTCGGTTTCTGTTGGAAATCCAATGATCACATCGGTAGAGAGAGTCAATGTCGAGATTGCTCCTCGGAATTGATCGACAAGACAGGTAAAATCCTTCACTGTATACCCTCGATTCATTTTTTGTAATATGTCGTCATCACCGGATTGCACTGGGAGGTGAAGGAATTTGTAGATGTTTGGATGCTGATATGCTGCCAAAATGGAATCAAGGTTTTTTTGTAGAGTTGCAGGATTCATCATTCCGACTCGCATACGGAACGCTCCATCAAGGGTACTTATCCTTCTGAGTAATGCCCCAAGATTTGTACCCGTGTCAAGACCAAAGGATGCGGTATCTTGTGCGGTGAGTTGTATTTCTTTGCATCCTTGTTTCAGAGCGCTGCAGACATCTGTGACGATTTCTTCTGCGGGAAAGCTTCGTAACGATCCTCGAGCAAAATGTGTGATGCAATACGAACAAGAACGGCTGCATCCTTCCGCAATCAGAACGGGAGCAAGAGTCGTATCGTAATATTTCGGGAACGTTGTTTTTTTTGTTTCCACAAAAGCAGGGTTATCTCCCTCTATAATATCGTTAATGTACTGTATATGTTGTGATGGAAGAAGCGATGCGTGAGGCGCTACAGAAAGGATAAGATCTTTTTGAACAGCAGGCATACAACCGGTGACGATAATCTTCTTCTGAGTCTTCTGAAATACTTGTAATCGTGATAACATCCGTTGTTCCGTTGTTCCAATAACCGTACAGGTGAGCAGAACCAGCACATCCGCATCTGGGATGCCTTGGGCTATCTGATGTCCCTTCTGCTGTATCAGACCAAGAAGGAGTCGCTCGTCGCTTTTATTTGCTGTACATCCGTACGTCTCCACATAGATATTCATACTAAAAACGCGAAGAGGCACTGCCTTATTTAACTGCTTCTGTCAGTCGTTTGAGAACAAACTGTTTCGAAAGGTTCGATAAAAAGAAACCAGCACGTGGTCCTCGCTCCTGCCCGAGGAGGATCTGATAAATGGCGCTGAAAGCGGTTTTTATCGGGATTTTCGTTTCTTCAGAAATCTCATAGATAGCCTTGTGTATCGCTTCAGGCTCCCAGGAGAGGTCTGGGATCTTTTCCTTAAAAAGGGAAAGAATGGTCCGTTGCTCCTCTGTAAGAGTGATGGCTGGGAATGTCTCTTTTACTTCGAACTTGACCTCAGTAGGTGCGAAGGTGGCTAGCCAGTATCGAACATGTTCGGCTCGCTGTCTGAGATGTTCTTCGTCTTCCTTTGTTAGTTTCTTCGGAAGCTGCCCGGTCCGTATCAGTATTTCTTTTACCTCCGGCCAGGTTTTTGCGATCTGGTTTAAGGTCACCAAGTGCCGATAAGGAAGATGCAGTGGCATCTTTTTTGGGATATGATACGGTTGTGACAGCTCATATATTTTCTTGAATTCCTTCATCCCTTTGATTTCTGCTTCTTTTCCGAAATATACCTCTTCTTCTGTATCGTATTCATCAACCAAGGTCAGCAATCCCAAACCTGAGTCAAAAACAATATGTCTGTTGGGTTGGTTTCTCATTATCAAGAACCGGAGCACCTCAGGTGGCGTCATCCGCAGCATGTCCTCACCGCTGACTGCTGTCCCTTTGGAGCTATGCATCGCACCCATCCCTTTTAACAAGATGAACTCGTAGACAAGTAATCCCGGCGGGGGATAGTGATAGACTTCCTCGGAGATTTTTGCTCCGGTCTCACGGGTACCTCCGACGGTCGCATGGTCTTTGCCGCAGGGTTCAAAGGTGACTCCTAGCATCCTCCAGCGCGCAGGCCAATCCACTCGCCAGGGGAGTTTCCCTTGGCCCCCTGTCCGGATATCCACCTCACCATCATGTCCACAGTCACAGGTGTACTCTACGTTAGGAAATTCGTACAAGCTAGGGTGTGTCGTGGAAAGACGGCCACAAGTCTCACATTTCACGTTATAGGGCAACCAGTCATTTGGCATCTTTCTGCCAGAAAGTGTCTCAAGTATGTGTCGGATTTTGGTGGTGTTCTCCAACGCGATCTGAATGGACTCGTTATACTCGCCTTTAGAGTACATTTCACTAGCTCGATAAACCCGGGGGTTTACCCCAATAGTATGTAGTGAGCCTAGAAACGAAGTGAGGTAATGATCCGCGTAGCTCGTATGTTCACCACAGGGACAAGGGATTTCAGAAAGAGGTTTACCGACATACTGCTGATACGATGAGGAGAGATGAGGGTACACCTTTCGTAACGGATCGTAATCATCACAGATGTAGATGAAATCAGCATCACCACCCCGCTTTATGAGGCATCGATAGACAGCATCAGTGGTGAGGATCTCACGCATATTCCCAATATGAATCGGACCTGATGGAGTGATCCCAGTCGCTAGTACATGTTTCGTCTGCTTTTTCAGTAGTTCTTCCGCTAAAACATCTGCCCAATGCATAAGGAAATCTCCAAGGACGTTATGTGCTAGAGCGCCCGAGCTCGAATCAATGAGCGGAGTGGCACACCACCGACATCGTTCATCGATCGTTTATTCAACAGACAGACGCATAAGACCGGGTTTCCTTTTTCCGCTTTTACTGCTTTGATCGCGCTTTTTAATGTCTCACCGGTTCCAATGACGTCATCGACAATCACGACGTTTTTATTTGCGATAGTCGCATAGTTAGAGCCGAATGCACCTGTTTTTTCATGGTGAGGACGGAAAACGGCAAGGTCAAGACCAAGCTCTTCAGCAACGTAGGTCGCAAAAGGAATCCCATTGATCGCGATACCGACAACCACTTCGACATCCATTTCTTTTTTTTCCATTTCTTCAAGGATGATATCAGATAAGGCATAGGATATCGATCCGATACGGGTCGGAGACACACCAATGGAACGCCACCCAACTTTTAGTTCACCTTCGGGTTTCTTATCCTTCCCCCGTGTAAGAAGCCATGCCGCTGTTTCTTTAGAAACATTCAGTTCTTCTGCGATCTCATAATCGGTAAGTCCGCTTTCTTTGAATTTTAAGGCTTTTTTAATAAGAGAATCTGTTTCTTTCATATCAGAACATCCTCAAGATTACGTATCATCCGACGATATTTAGATGTTTGCTCTTTTCCTCTAGAACCATTGGAAAAAAAGCATCGTAAACCTCAAATACTATAAGGATATGCTGTACTACAACGTGATCATATGGCACAAGAGAAAAAAGGAGAAGGATTTCACTCTGGAGCCGGGTTAATCCGGTATTTCGATGCAGAGGAAAAAACCGCATTTAAGATTCCACCATGGTTTGTCGTGTTCGCTTGTATAGCGACCGCTGTCGTTGTCATCGCGATCCAACTATGGAAACCACTCTAAAAGAAAAGTTTTTTTTATCATTTATTTTTTTATTTTTTGTAATGTGAGTTCTTTTGCTGCCTTCAGTGCTTCATGTATTTTGTCTTTGTTCGGTCCACCACATTGGGTGAGTTTTGGTTTTCCACCGCCACTCCCACCAAGTATTTTTCCTAGTTCAGAGGCGAGTGGTCGAAGGTCGATGTCTACGTTGTCCGATGCAGCGGAGACAAGTTTTTTCCCATCGTAGATATGGACGATAAATCCAGGTTCTTTGATGATGGCTCCTGCGATGGTGATCGCATCACTATCGCAGATACCGCTTATCATTCGTATGTTTGTTCCTGGGATTTGAGACGCGTCTTGCATCAACTGTTCAATGATATCTGTTGAAACCATTTTCTTTTGTTTCTGTGCGTTCTTCCATTCATTGAATAAATGACCGCAGGCATCAATAAGACTTGTGACTGTTGTTACATCTTTTTTATTTGATTCTTTTAAAAAGCGCTGGATTGTTTTTTCCAGCTGATCTGCTGAGACTGAAAAGAATTTTTCTGTTTGATGTAACTGCTCAGCGATGTTCTCATGATCTGTGATTCTGTACGCTGATGAAAGAAGGTCAGTGACACGGCGATACAGTTTGTTTTCTTCATTCGCGTAGGCATCCGCCATTTTTCCTGCTGCAAACGTGATTCGATTCACACCATCTGCGATACGTTCTGCTTTTAGGATGCGGACTTTCTCGATTTCCTTGGTGTTATTCAGATGTGTTCCGCCGCAGGCTTCCACATCAATTCCAGGGATGTTGAGCACCCGGATCAGGTTTCCTGGCGGGACGCCTCCTTGGTAGAGTCTGAACCCAAATGCTCGCTCTGCATCGTTCCGTTGCATTACTTTCTTTTCAACAGGGATTGCTTGTCGTATGAACTCGTTTGCGACTGATTCGATTTTCTGGATTTCATCCTCTGCTATCGGTTTGTAATGAGCAAAATCAAATCTTGCTTCTGTTAATGCGAGTTGAGAACCAGCCTGCCAGATATGTTCCCCGAACAATCTCCGCAGCGCACCGTTGACCACATGGGTGCCCGTGTGATGTTTCATGAGAGTATACCGATGATCCCAGTCGATTTTCCCATGGACTTTTTTGCCTATCTCTACGGAGGAATCGAGTACATGGATGATAGATCCTGCTGTTTTCTCAACATGGAGGACCTGGATGGATTTTCCATCGATTACGAGTTCTCCTTTATCTGCTGGTTGCCCGCCGCCTTCAGGGTAGAACGCTGTTTTATCAAGAATCACTTCGGTACCTCGGGGAGTGGTTTGTTTCCAGAGGATTGTTGCATCAAACTCTTTGGTGTAATGATCATCGTAATAGAGGGGGTGTGTTTGAGGAAGATCGGTTCGCACCTGTTGGATTTCCTCAGCTGCTTTCTCATGCGAGTGGAGTTCAGCGATCATTGAATCGAAATTAGGCGGGATGGATACGGTGATGTTTTCGTTCTGGGCGATGTTCTGAACAACATCAGGTGGCATCCCATGCGTATCATACAACATAATCAATGCGGAGGGATCAATGGTCTGCTTTTCCTTTAATATCCTTTTAATGAGTCCTTCTCCCTTTGAGAGGGTTTCTGAAAAACGTCTCGTCTCAATATCTAAAATTTCGTATATCTGATCCTCACGTTTCTTTAACGAGGGAAATTCTGTGGCTAGGTATCCCAGTTGCTGTTCGACGAGATGTCGTAGACTATCTTGAAGCTGTAATTTTTCTATGAATCGAAGTGATCTTCTGATGATCAATCGTACGAGATACCCTGCTTTGACATTTGAGGGGACGATTCCATCGCCGAGCATAAAGGAGAGGCATTTAGTGTGGTCTGCAAGCGCATAAATACTTCCCATGTCTGATATATCTGGTATTGAATCACAGAGGTATGAAAGCATTTTTGGAAACGCTGTTTCATACACGGTTGGTGTACCGGTCGTGAACCAGGCTATTCGCTCCAAACCATATCCGGTATCAACGATATTCAAAGGATTTGGTGCGTAGGGTTTGCCTTCAATGATTGTTTTTCCGTGTTCATCTTCTTTCATGTTCATGAAGACAAGGGTGGCTATTTCCAATCCGCCTGCGAGGACCTCAACACAGGGTCCTGCGTTTCCTCCACCGATCCAGAGTTGCTCTTTGTAATTTATTGCTTCTCGGGGTATGCCGATTTTCTTTCTGAAAAACTCATCGCAGTATGCGACAGTTTCTTCTTTCCAGTAGATTTCGTCGATATTTTTATTAAACGCATGGTGTCCCATCATTTCAAAGGTGGTGAGATGTCGACCGCTTCTTCCTACTTCATCAAGATCATTGAGTCGTATGCATGGTTGTGAGATGACCAATGGGTTTGCTGGTGGAGGAACCACCCCTGATGTCACATGGGGTTGAAAATCCGCTATAGATGCAATGGTGAGGTAAATATCGGAACGCCAGCGGGCAACAACCGGGCAGCGTTGTCCGGTTTCCGGGTAATGAAGCCGGGAATGACCATGTTTTTCGAAAAAGGAGAGGAACCCTTCGCGTACCTCTACAAGAGTCAATGGTTTTTTTGCAAGTGGCTTTCCAATGAAGCTAAATTTTACGCATGGTTGATCCCCGCAGTATTCAGTCTGTGCATCGAGTGTCCAGAAATAATCTCCACATGCTTTGCATTTTTTTCTGTGATATCCGTTGGTATGGAAAAATTGTAAATCGTATTCCTTTTGCATGGTTGATTCGGTCATAGGTCTTGACTGGTCTGGAATGGACAAAAGGTTTAAAGTTTTATCTTCCTATCAGACAGATTGTTATTCCATATGAGTATCGTTATTATGAATAACGATATATTTATAAGGAGATAGACACTTGAATATAATAGGGGTAATATGAAGAAAATAATTCCATGTTTATTAGTAGTTGTATTAATATCAATAGGGAGTTCAGGTATTACGAGTGCTTTCAACGACGTTAAAACAGATAAAAAAACATCGACTCAGTCCGTAAATGCCGGGTATGAGGTTCAGTGGATGATGGAGTATGGGAATAATCCAGGTTCGGATGCACGTTTTCAAGGACCGCAACCGATTGGGGATAGTGACAACGATGGTAAGAATGAACTCCTCATCAGCGGGAGGGATTGTACCATCCGTGTTATGAAATGGAATGAGAATCAGCAGACGTACAAACAGGTTCGTGCGCTACATCCACCATTGTATCCATTTATCCACTGCGATGCCGGTGGGATGGCGATTGGAGATGTGACAAACGATGGGAAAAATGAGATTGCAGCAACCTGGTACACCACCGTCTATCGATACTTCGTCTTCAAATATTGGCTAATTGGGATAAATCCATATATTTTTAACAATAATGGCGGAAGCGCGGATTGTCTCATTGGGGATTGTGACAATGACGGGAAAAATGAGTTGATTTTAAGTGGTGGACCTGGATGGGACGAAAATAGCTCAGTCGCTGAGATAACGGTGTTCCGTTGGAACGGCCTCTCCCTTAAGAAAATCTCAGAATGGAAAGACCCTGATGTGAATGGTTATGTCTACATGGCGGGACTTGGTGATGTCGATGAAGATGGAGATAATGAGATCGTCTGTGCCTATGAAAATAAGGTCATGGTATTAAATTGGGATGCCCAAAACGAGGTGTTTGTCCCTACGGAGATCTATCGAGCACATGGACAAAACTCTCCATTCGGCATCGTATGTAAGGACTGCGATAATGATGGCAACGCAGAGATCCTCCTCAGTTATTACAATCCTCGAATCACGATCTTCAAATGGAACGGGACCGGATATCCTATCCAGTTTGATATATCCTGGCCCGGGGGAGAACCAGTCATAGAAGGAATCGATGTCGGTGACACCGATAACGATGGAGCAAATGAAGTGTGCGCGGGGGCTGGTGTGACGCATATCTTACAATGGAACGGGACGACGTATGTTGAAGAAGCAGTGCTTCCTACGTTTGGGTGGATGGCGGTCGTCTGCATCGGGGATTGCGACAATGACGGGAAAAACGAAATCAACGCTGGGAACGTCGAGGTCAATATCGATACTGGTGAGCAGTTCACCGAATGGGTTTTTAAATACAATCCAGGGGAATAATACTCATTTTTCTCCTTTTTTTATTATTTTTTCTTAAGGGAAACGTATTAATAGATTGTCGATATATATTTCGACAGTTAGAGTAGACCTTGGGAAAACATGGGAGTCAAAGAAGTATTAGCAGAAAAAATCGCAGGGGAAATCACCCTCAGCCCAAAACCAGGGGAGACCCTGCGAAAATGGCGAACAACGTTTCATATCGCACAAGCAGAGCTAGCCAGTTATCTAGGGGTAGCTCAAAGCGTCATCAGCGACTATGAATCAGGCAGACGCAAATCCCCAGGGATTCACTCCGTGAAAAAAATCGTTCACGCTTTTCTCGCCATCGACGAAAAGAAACATGGCGGNNTCGATCCGTGAAAGGATTCACCCTTATAGACGGCATCGAGACGATCAAAACATTGACTGCTACTAACTATCCGAATCTCTATGGTTGGAGCACGGAACGGGCGCTGATTTTTACGAAAATACAGTTCGGGAGAAGCCCGATGATCGCGATCCGCATTCACCCTGTCAAACCATCCCTCGTAGTGTACCATCAACCTGGTGGTGTCGATCCTCTCGCGGTGCAGCTCGCAGAACGGGAAAACATACCCTTGGTGATCACGGAAATGCCTCTTGAAGAGCTACGGAAAAAATTGGTTTTGCTGGGGAAGTGACGTTTGATGGCTGATGTAGTCGGACTTTGTGATATTTGCGGACGACCTGGAACTATGTGTACGTGTCATCTCTGCGGACGACTCGTCTGCGAGAGATGCTATGACCACCGTCATTTTATCTGTATTGAATGCAAACATCAGAAGATACGTTCAGATTCCCCCTCATTTCCGATGGATTAAAATTATTGTTGCAACAGATGTAATAACCCCTAAGAAGGCACAGATATTTTTTTTATTTTATGTACATGTTCTATTTGAGAATATTAGAAAAAAAAGAAAAAAAGGTGGGTGTTTTAGTACCCCATGAGATGTCGGAGGATCGGGAACATGTGGGGGAACATCTCGAAGAGGTGCTGCAGGAAGGTGTTCAAGGAGAATTGATATTCAGTTGGACACACTATTGAAAGGGTAGCCCATTCGCTCTCTGCACCAAACGTGTCTGTTGTTTTTGCTCGTATACTGATGTTTCCCTTTTTCAGCCAGAAATGTGTCAACTCGAATGCTTCACCGGAATGATACGGACCAAGACCTACTTCCTTTTTGCCATTCCCCCAGTCAATGTCATAACGGAGATCCTGACTATCACCATCTGTTCCATTAAAGGTAAAGGTGTAGGTAATTAACGGCTTTATCTGGGTTGGGCCATTTATCGTCGGTGTATTCGGCGGTTTGTTGTCCGTAACTGTTACGATCAATGGATCAGACATGGGACTTACCATCCCCCAGACATCCCGGGCTTTTACTCTGACTTCATAGGATCCTAATACAGTCCAGATATGGGAGCCTGTGACGGTTTGTCCTGAGGAGTATGGTCCTAGCCAGTCACTGTTGCTTCCGTCAGCCCAATCGAACAGGTAGAAAATTTGATCTCCGTTCGGATCGGTGGTGCTGCTGGTGTAAGAATATTCTTCATTCCAGACTGCAAGGCTTTTACCAACTGGTTTGGTGGGTTGAGCGGGTGAATCGCTAGGGTTTGGTGATTTTAAGGTCTGTGCAGGATCACCGAAAAGGAGACAACATTCAATGACTCCTCTCCAGCTTCCTGGTGCAGCGCTCCAATACCAGTCGAGAGTGGGAGCCATCGTATCCTTCGAAAATGCGTGTCCCCGCCCAAGTTGCCAATTGCCGAGGTTTCCCGAGTGGTTTTCAGTATCGAACATGTAGTCCCAGAAGCTTTTCTGCTGCAGCGCACTTGAGGAGTTAGTTGAGGTAAAGGAACCCCAACCATAACCAGTGTTGTAGACGCAGGCAAATGCAAGTTCGGTACTGCTATGGAAAAGCATCGATTCGAGAACTCCATCACCAGCATTAAAATCACCGCAATGGCATCCCCAATCTGTAATGAAGAATGGTTCCGTATTAGTATACTTTGACTCCCAATCATAATCATAGACGTCTAAGGAACATGATGGATCTGCATGTGCAACACCACTTAAAAGGGTGACTTGATCATTATTGATTGCAGTTCTTAAACCAGCTATCGCAGCAGAAGTACCCCCACCCTGCCATCCAGGGTTTGGTGGCTCCGCGGTCCATTTCACGGAAAGATCAAACTGGTTGCTGGGATTTGTTGCATTCCAGGTTTCAAAACCATATCCAAGGCCAAGCCAACTTGGATAAACGCCATGTTCATTTGGATTTGGACCAAGCCAGTTTGTGGTTGTTTTAATTGAAGTGTAGTCAATAAAGTCGTCTCCCTGGACAGTCCATCCCATAGCTCCACCAAAAAACGCTGCATTATCGAGATAATCCGTTTCCTGACTATCAGCATAGTAGAAGCTCTTGGTCAACCAGTTCGAGACATCCTGTGAATTATCACAAGTGATTCGACCAATGAATAACTCTGAATATAAATCAAAGCCGCTATCGCCTTCTTCGCCCCATGAAATATCATGATCGGTATTGAAACTATTGTCAAGGTTGCTCCAGTAGAGATCAGAATCGACAGGCCCTTCATATGAATATGATAGCTGTCGAGCAGGAATTGTGTCAGAATCACCAGCGATAAGCACATAACTGGTGCCCCAGTCTTCATACGCGTCTTTACAGAATTCCCTGATGTGTGCTGGTTGATCATTGAATAGCGGGGTTGAGTTATCATAGTCAGAGCATGCATAGATGTCTTGTACGGTCACGAGCGTGCAAGCGAGTCCATCAGCAGCGTGATGATCCATGAGACTCTGCCAATTATACGGAGTGTCATTGCTGGTATCCCAGTAATCTAGACCATTTTGAGTCGTAGTGACAATAACATAATCATAATGTTGGCTAGGATTACATAATCCTCCGGGATATTCCAATATACCTAAACCGTCATAGCTATGTACAATCTCCGGGTTAC
This sequence comes from Euryarchaeota archaeon UBA33, assembly GCA_002506745.1. GTDB lineage: Archaea > Thermoplasmatota > E2 > DHVEG-1 > DHVEG-1 > SM1-50. The sequence goes on along the minus strand of DAYE01000084.1, from coordinate 541 downwards.
TGACCAATGCGGTCACCCATGCTTCATCATCAGGATTGTTGCGGAAGAGCGGGTTGACATACTCATTTTCTTTCAGGTTAATAGTGACGGTCATCTCAGGGTAATAAAAGATTTGTCCGTTATTCGGAATGAATTGTACAGGAGAAAGCGATAGATCAAGAATTGCATATCCGTGAGAATATCCGATATGGAAATCTCCATGGTTTTCAGCAGGATAGAGTTGATTTGATACATACAACTCATTGTTCATGATGAAATCCTGAGGAATATCATCACCTATAGGTACTTCGTTTTGATAGGGATAAATGTGTTGTGTTGTCAAATCTATTCCTTGTAGATTTAATCGAACCGGTGTGCCAGAGACAACGACTGAATCAACAGTCATCTTTGGTGGCAAGAGGAGTTGGATAAATTTCACAGGCATGGTTGGATCTCCAGCTTGTTTCCCCAATCCAATACATCCGGGCATCTCGATTTTCGTATAGAGAGAATTTTGAACCGAGGTGAGTTGAAGAGTCGGTTCTTTAAATTCAAACGAATA
>DAYE01000054.1:5427-28155 GCA_002506745.1 Euryarchaeota archaeon UBA33 | reverse complement strand
GATTCTTATGGGAAGTCAATTCCAACGAGGAATAGAGCACAAATCTATCGTTTGAGGAAATGGGCACGGCGTATTCGGATTAGCAATGCAACAGAGAGAAGCCTCGCTATTGCATTTTCTGAGCTTGACCGAATGGCATCAGGAATGGGCCTTCCAAGAACGGTGAGAGAGACCGCTGCTATGATTTATAGAAAAGCAGCATTGAAGAAATTGGTCCGTGGTAGAAGCATAGAAGGTGTTATCACTGCAGCATTGTACGCGGCATGCCGTCAATGCCATGTGCCACGGACACTTGATGAAATAAGTAACATAGCACATCTATCAAGGAAAGATATCGGAAGGACTTACCGATATGTCTCCCGTGAATTAGGATTAAAATTGTTGCCTACTTCACCAGAGGATTATATTTCAAGGTTCTGCAGTGAACTGAAACTTAGTGGTGATGTGCGAGCGAAGACCTTGGAGATATTACAAGAGGCTGCACGCCGAGAACTTACGAGCGGGCGCGGCCCAACTGGTATGGCAGCAGCATCTCTCTATATTGCATCAGTTCTTTGTGGGGAACGGAGAACACAACGCGAGATAGCAGATGTAGCAGGCGTCACCGAGGTCACCATTCGAAATCGCTACAAGGAAATCACAAAAAAACTAGATATAGCTATTGGCTTGTAAGTGAACCGTTCTCCCTATTTGCTTTTCTTTTTAGTTAAACAGATTTCAATTGAAGATACATTGGAGGTTCTACCCTCTTCGTTGGTGAGACTTTCGGTCCCAATTTTTATATCTTTTACTTTTGCATCTGTGACAAACCTGTTTCTTACGATTTCTGCTGTGTCAACCGCTGTACTAATCGTCCTGCCTCTTGCTTTTAATATGACCTCATCCGAACCACCAATGTTAAACTGTGTTACTACTGCTAGTACATAGCTCATCGGAGGTTTGTGCCCAACATAGATTACGTTTTCATCAGTTCTTCTTTTTTCAGCTGTTCCCGGTTCTGTTGTTTTTTCTGTCATAATTTTTTCTCGCTCAAATCTACAGGTTCATATCCTGTCTCTCTTTAAAAACTTTATATATCTAAACTTAACTTATTTTTTATACAAGTAGTCACTGAGTTACCTTCAGTCAAGGACCTTAATAAATGGAATTTACTAGTTAAAATTGAAAATATCAAAGATATTTTGAGGCTTCTACAATAATATTTTACAATAGATCAAATGTGATACGGTTTATCTACAGCAGTTACCATCTGAGGTACAGTTTTATTCTTATTATATTACTAATAAAAAAATGATATAAAAATACAGAATGAAGGATCCCGCATACCGTATACCCATCCAGCGGTTGGTTCTCCCTTGCCCCATCCACAGTCCATCTATGAGTTCTCTATTATCTGTCACAGTCAGAAGTTTGAAGAAGGTAGGAATATATGTTATGCATAGAAAAGGTATTACTAAATAAAACAAAGAGAGGCCTATATTGAATAACTGATATGTCACCAAAAGAATCAATGTGCTAAAAAATATTGTTAAGTATATGACGAAAACAATCCAGATGGCTTTCCTTTTTCCAAGTGTGACTACGGTATTTTTCTCTACTTTTTTATCTACATCATAATCGCGCATCTCTTGAAGCAGTTGAGCGATAGCACTCCGCATCATCAATACAGCCAGCAAGAATACAGCTCCGCTTGAAAAATCCCACAGGGCTATCAAGCAGAAGAAATATGGGAATGTGTTTATGAATATACCATGGCTGAGGACATCTGCGCCTACCTTGTTCTTGAACCTGAGCGGCTCTGCTGTATAGAAATAGAATACAAATAGAGTGAATGCTGTAAACAGAAATGCGAAGAGGCTGAAGAATAATGACGCCCCTAATGATATTATTGCAGTTGTGATAAGCAACGCCCAGACTTCCTTTGTAGTAACTTTTCCATTACAGATAGGGTTTCTGAGGTTTTTCTTCTCGTCTAAGGCATCTATGTGCTTGTCGAAATAATCGTTACTAGCAAAAAGGAACATCTGTGCAGCAAAAACTACAATTAAAGCGAGATAGAATGGAGATGAGGAAAACAAATCTGTCAAGTTCTCTGTAGTTATTTTATTATCGATTCTGTATATATTAGGAATGAATGCGAAAAAGATGAGGCCAAGTGATAGTAGCCACCACTCCCCTATCCTTGAAAGGTCGCAAAGAACATTTTTAAATTTGGCTGTTTGGTCATTGACTTTCATTGAATATCTCATCCGACGAAATTTATTGTAAAGAAGACCAGCTTATAAAAACATTGAAATAACCAAAACAAATAGCAGTATTTTGCCTCCTTCAAACTACTCACTTATAACAATTATCCAACTATTAACATCTTATTATTCGTTATTTCTTCCATTCATATGTACCTTCTATTACAGCATAATCTGTAGCATTAGCGTAAGACCCTCTCCTTTTTCTCTAGTCAACATGATTATCAACGATTCGCAAAAAAAACCTGTTGTTTTAAAGATATTTTTTTTAAAGAAGGAATTTCTATTCAATTATTTTTTAAGGATAATCCGCAGGGGATAAACGACCTTTTTTCGTGCCATATTTATAGCAAGCAAAAGATATGAAATGTTGTTATCCATATTACTCTGGTGAAACACGGTATGGAACAATTATATATCTCGATAGATGGAGGTAAAAATATTTATGAACTACTGCATGTTTTCGCCAAACAATGGACCTTAATTTAAAAAAACCGATGCATCTGATTGCTCTTCTAGGAGTAATAGGCTCATTGGCACTGTTTATTGGGTATCCCTTACTCTCTATTTTTTCCTCAACCCCGATTCCCTCGATCTATACCCCATCCATGACCCCCTTGCAGAGATTGACAATGGAGATATCATTGTTATTCACTCAATTTTTGTTTGTCTTCGCTGGCCTCATCGTTGTTCCCCTCATGTGGTATAAATTCGTCAACAAAATATCNNCTTCAACAACTCTTTTCCATCCCCTCTCTGTATCTTCTTGTATCATTGCAACCGTTCTGTGAAGAATTTTTCTTCAGAGGATTCCTTTTAGAAAAAATCACGAAAAGAAGTGGACCTGCCATCGCAATCGTCATCACATCTATTCTTTTCGGGGTATCACATTTATCCTATACCTATGCGTATGCTGCCATTATCGCAGTGATCCTTGGTGTCCTGCTTGCTGTTGTTGTCGTAAAAACGAAAAACCTGTACTCAGCGATATTCGCCCATACACTGATTAACATCGCAAGTCTCACATTGTACTTTTTCGGCAAGTCTTTCGGGATGTAAACGTTAATTCTATAAACCGCAGACATATCCCCTTTTACAGAAAAAAGGTGAACAAATGATGCAAAAAGAACGAACATTTGCGATGATAAAACCTGATGCAGTCCAACGAGGATTTGTCGGGGAAATCATGAGTCGGTTTGAAAAAAAAGGAATCAAGATTGTTGCGATGAAGCTCGTCGCGGTTGACAGAAAACTTGCTGAAAAACATTATGGGGTCCATAAAGGAAAACCATTCTTTGAACCAACCGTGAAATACATCATCTCATCACCTGTCGTTGCGATGGTGCTAGAAGGAGTCAATGTCATTGAGATGGTTCGTGCGATGACCGGAGCGACCGATCCACAAAAAGCAGCGATGGGGACGATCCGAGGGGACTATGGACAGTTCATCGGAAGAAACATCATCCATGCTTCTGATGGAAAAGACACCGCCCAGTTTGAAATCAACTTATGGTTTAGTTCTGATGAAATCGCATCCTACCAGCGTATCGATGAGGACTGGCTCACCGAATAATAACGCTCATTCCTTCTCCTTATTTTCTCCTGTTGAAAAAAACGAAGTTTTTAAATAGAAGCTTGTTGTTCCTATTATCCAACAAATAGGTGAGATAAACATTAGAGGAGAGTATGAAAAATGGCAAAAGATATGATGGGTAAAGTAGCAATATGGGCCTTTATCATAGGAGCACTAATAGCACTATTAGTTGGTCTCTGGCAAGCCTACACTCTTGAACAAACCCCTACGGACACAGTATTTATGTCTGACATGGGTGGTTGGATCGCTTGGATATTAGCGATACTTGGTGCAGTTGTTGGAATATTAGCGATGTTGGGAAAAGGAACGATCACCAAAACAGAATTACCAGCGTTTCTGATGGCAGGAATTGCATTACTCGTCATGTATGGAGTCTTCCAGGGCTTCAGCATTGATCCATGGATTGGGTCCTTATTCAAAGGAGTTTCCCAAGCCCTTGCAATATTCATTGCCCCAGCAGTCGGCATCCTAGCCATAAAAGCAATCTGGGACATCGGAAAGGACGTATAATCCTTTCTTTACCTTTTTTTCTTTTTTTTACACAGCCTTTTTTTTAGATTGTATTCATTGGTCTTCTCAGGAACTTTGTTCTCGTACTCTATAGTATTTTTCAATAGTTTTATGTAATATGAGGGGATGTACCCCCGCGACAATTCCAATAGAGAAAAGGAGAACGTTAAAAATGTCTGCTGAAATAGATCCTCTTATGGGAATGATTATCTTATTGGCAACAACCGTGTTTCTCATCATCGCGATCGAACTTAAAGACCTCGTTAAAGCAACTATCGCACTGGGCATTGGTAGTGCGCTTCTCGCATCGATGTTCTACATCCTCGACGCACCCTATGCTGCGGTTTTTGAGCTGAGTGTTGCGGCAGGCCTCGTAACAATATTATTACTCTCTGCGATCGGGATGATTGATAAGGAGGGGGCGAAATGAAGACAAAAACAGTCCTTACCTATGGTCTGTCCCTGCTTTTTTTACTTGGACTTATCTATGTTTTCCATCAAGTATTTCAAGGAGTTTCAACCCCGATTACCCCATCTGAATCTTTCAGCCAGGCGCTATGGGGCACCTGGGGTGCGACGATCATCATTGTCTCTTTCGTCCTGTTTGCGGGAGGAGCAGGTATCTTGGTTCTCCTTGGAGGTGGCTGGCGATGGGAGTAGAACTGTATCTAATTTTCGCAGTCGCGATCCTCTTCCTTGGGTTGTACTGTATCCTGACGAAAAAAAGTATCATTAAAAGTGCGATTGGCATCAGCATCATGGTGAAAGGTGGCTCCCTTAGTTTTCTTGTCGCAGGTGGTGCGACCGCACAAGTAGCAGTCGTACTGATTATTGTCATTGACGCGATTATCGCCGCGGTCTTACTTTCCATGGCGGTGAACGTCTATAAACATACGGGTAGCCTTGATTTTGAAGCCTTGAAACGGTTATGGGGGTAACACATGTTGCTTGACAATGAACTCCTCGTATGGTTTTCACTTATTTTTCCGTTTGCTGGTACCGCTCTGGTGCCTCTAATCGCTCGGTTTGGACAATCTGTTCGGACCGCGTTTGCAGTCATCATTGGTTTTTGTACTGCAGGGACAGTTCTACTTTTACTTCCCGAGGTCTGGATGGGACGGACAGAAGGACTTTCCTATTCCTTTTCCTGGGCGCCGTCCATTGGCTTGGTCTTTTCCGTCTATATCGACCCGTTATCAGTCATGATGGCAGCGATCGCAGGAGGCATCGGCTCCTTAGTCTTGCTGTACTCTGTGAAATATATGGCTGGTCAGGAGGGATTAACCAGATATTATGCGCTCGTGCTCCTGTTCATCGGTTCGATGATCGGACTAGTGTTTGTTGATAATTTATTGGTCTTGTATTTCTTCTGGGAAGCGGTCGGGCTGTGTTCCTATGCATTGATAGGTTTTTACACAAAGGATCCAAAAGCGGCAAAAGCCGGCATCAAGGCTTTGGTCACCACCCGTGTCGGTGATATCGGGTTTCTCATCGGCATCTTTGTGCTCGCATCAGGGGCGATGACTGCTCTTGGTGTTGATTTCTGGCAGGCGCTCAGCCTCCATTCCCTGATCCAGAACGTGTCAAGCATCCCGATGCAGACGCTTTCTATCGCTGGGTTCTGTTTCCTGTTAGGTGCTATGGGGAAATCAGCTCAGGTGCCCTTGCATGTCTGGCTTCCGGATGCCATGGAAGCCCCCACGACGATCAGTGCATTGATCCATGCCGCAACCATGGTCAACGCAGGAGTGTATCTGCTTGCACGTTCGCTCCCGCTCTTCTCCGGAGTGCCTTATTGGATGACCGCGCTTATGGTAGTCGGTGGAATCACCGCGTTTCTTGCCGCAACNNTACATGGTGTTCGGACTGGGGCTTGTCTCCGGGTTCACCGCAGCGACGTTCCATCTCATGAGTCATGCGGTCTTCAAAGCATTACTTTTCCTTGGCGCTGGAGCTGTCATCCATTCTGTGGGAACCAGAAACATGTATCAGATGGGTGGATTGAAGAAAGATATGAAACTGACCTATCTTGCTATGCTTGTTGGTGGGTTGTCTCTCGCAGGATTAATCCCGCTCAGTGGATTCTGGAGTAAGGATATGATCCTGGCGACTGCCTGGGCGGATGGAAATTACCTGCCTCTTCTCTTCATGGTCGTCACTGCGATCCTCACGGCTGCTTATACGATACGGATGTTGAACCTGGTGTTCTGGGGCGAAAGCAGACGAGACAAAACCACTCACGAAGCCCCCTGGCAAATGACTGTACCCTTGGTACTTCTTGCAGCAGGGACGATCGTCTCATGGTTGGGGATCGGGTTTCTCAGCAGAGCTTATACCTCCTTTAATTTATCAGACCATGGACTGACACTGATTTCCTTTATTATCGAAACATTTGAAACACCTGTCGTCTGGATCTCGATAGCAGCATTTCTGATCGGTATCGGATTGTTCAAGATCAGGAAACAATATGCCGCGAACAAAGCAGGGGAACAGTCCGTAATCATCGCCAGACAAGGCTATGGTTTTGATGCCTTCTACGGTGGGATCATCAGGTGCCTCCGCGGATTCTCCACTCATTTCAGAAAAACACACACCGGTGATCTGAACTATAATGTCGCAGGCATCGCATTAGGCTTCCTTCTCTTGATCCTTATTTTATTCTTCATCGGAGGAGGCCTGTAACATGATCAACCCGGTCCTTCCTCTCATCTTTCTGCTCGCAGGATCTGTCCTAGCGTATGCCATGGGACGCGCAGAATACGTCTATAAAAAGAAATATCTTGCAGCAATCACAGGGCTTCTGTTCTTCGGTATCGCACTGCTGCTGCAGATTCTTCTTGCAGTGCAAATCTGGGAAAACGGATCCACCGGTTTCTATATCGGAGACACACTGTTACGGATGGATGGCTTAGCAGTCTTCCTTGCTCTCATCGCACTGACCTTGGGGACGGTCGTGTGCCTCTATTCCATCATCTATATGAAAAACGATGAAGGACAGGAGTATTACTACACGCTTCTGCTCCTCATGGTCGCTGGGATAGTTGGTATCGGCCTAGCCACTGATTTCCTTGTTCTGTACCTCTTCTTCGAGCTGATGTCCATCCCGTCGTATGCATTGGTCGTGTTCCGCAGACATGAAATGATGGCCATCGAAGCAGGCATGAAATACATCGTGATGGGCGCTGTCGGCTCAGCCTTCGCGTTCTTTGGGATATCCCTTGTGTATTTCCAGACAGGGACACTTTCGTTTAGTTCTCTCATCGGAATGCTGATCACCACACCACTCCTGCAGGCAGCGTTGTTATTCCTCATCATCGGCTTTGGGGTAAAAGCAGCGATTGTTCCCTTGCACACCTGGCTTCCCGATGCACATTCAGCGGCTCCCTCCGGGATCAGCGCGATGCTGTCCGGTATCGTCATCGGCGCGGGGTTCTTCACCCTGTTGCGCAGCATCCTTATCTTCAGCGGCACCAGTCTTGCGGTTGGTGAGATGCTTATTATCATCGCGTTAATCACTATGAGCGTCGGCAACCTCATGGCTTTCTCCCAGCTTACCCATAAACAAGCAGACCTCAAACGGATCCTTGCGTACTCCAGTGTCGCACAAATGGGATACATCGTCCTTGGTGTCGGCGTCGGGCTTGCCTATGGGATCCGCATCGGCTATGAAGGAGGCCTTTTCCATATCATGACCCATGCTTTCATGAAAGGCCTTGCTTTCCTCTGCGCAGGAGCAATAATCCATGAGCTTGGCACACGCTATCTTGATGAGATGGATGGAATTGGATTGTCAATGAAGACAACCGGGTTTGCATTCACCCTATCATTACTTGCGCTCGCTGGAGTACCACCACTCAGCGGCTTTATGAGCGAATGGATGGTGTTCAGCGGCGGGATCCTCACGTATGGCGTTATCGGATGGTGGGGGATAGCGATCGCCGTTATCGCACTTCTCAATGCACTGCTCTCCTTAGGATATTATCTCCCGATCATTAAAACACTCTATCTCCCTGCTGAACATAAAAAGATAGCAAAAGCAAAGGAAACATCGGTTGTTATGCTGGCCGCCATTGGCATCCTCGCAGCCTTGACCATCATCCTTGGGATCTGGCCTGAGCTAGGATTACAGGCAGTCAAACCAGCGGTGGATATCCTGATGAGCATTGGAGGTGTCTAAATCATGCTTGAAACCTATTTCTACCCAGTCGTCACATTCCTCATCATGCTGATCGTCATCTATCTCTTCTATGTATTCGCAGGGACCCTTGGACCAAAATACACAAAAGCAAAATACAAATTGAAAAACTATGCGTGCGGTGAAGACTACCCTGGCGGAAAAATACAACAATCCTATAATTTCTTCCATGTCGCTTTCATCTTCACAGTACTACATGTCGGTGCGTTATTAATTGCCACAGCCCCAGCAGGGAATGCAGCGATCCTCGGTTGCGTCCTCATCGGAGTAATGGCGTTAACTGCGTTTGCACTCTTCGTCGGAGGTCGAGATCATGTTTAAAGGCTTAGTGAAATGGGCTCGCATCAAATCACCCTGGATCCTTCATATGAACTGTGGCTCCTGTAACGGCTGTGACATTGAGATTCTCGCAGCATTAATCCCACGATTAGACGCGGAGCGATTCGGGGTATTGCTGAAGGGCAGCCCACGACACGCAGACGTGCTTGTCTGCACCGGGCCAGTCACAAAACAGATGAAAGAACGATTGAAACGCGTCTACGATCAAATGCCAGAGCCAAAGTTTGTCGTCGTCGTCGGACAATGCGGCTCATCTGGAGGTATCTACCAAGGCGCGTACGGTGTAGAAGGAGGAATCGACAAGGTCATCCCTGTCAATGCCTATATCCCCGGCTGTCCCCCACGACCAGACGCCATCGCAGATGGTCTGATTAAACTACTTGCATCCATCGCAAAAGGAGGCAACCCATGACGACCACGGAAGAACTCATCACTGAAGTCCTCAAAGGACTCCCTGTGCAAGTGAAACGACAACGACGGATGTTTCTCACCGTCCCACGGAATGATCTGATAAAAACCATGAACATCCTATCCAGCGAGCTGAACATCCAGCATCTCTCCACGATCACCGCACGAGACACGGGAAACGACCTTGAAATCCTGTACCATTTCTTCCTCAATGGAGTGGTGATCACTATCCGCACATCCTGTCCTAAGAACGATCCAACAGTAGATAGTATCGTCAACGTCTTCCCTAGCGCTGTCCTCTATGAACGAGAGATCCATGATATCCTTGGCATCGTCCCAACTGGGCACCCTGATCTACGAACACTTATCCTACCTGATAATTGGATGGGGGGATACCCTCTCCGTAAAGACTGGAAACAACCAGCTGAGCAGGAGGCTGAGGAATAATGGGCATAGTAAAACTCCCAATCGGTCCGCAACATCCTGCGCTCAAAGAACCAGAAAATTTCACGATCACCCTTGATGGCGAACGGGTCATTGACGTTGACATCCGCATCGGCTACACGCATCGAGGGATCGAAAAACTCATGGAAAGCAGGACCTACACACAAAACCTGTACCTTGTCGAGCGTATCTGCGGGATCTGCTCCTATGCGCATGTGGAGAACTTCACCCAGAACGTTGAAGAAATCCTCGGGCTTCAAATCCCAAAACGCGCGGAATATATCCGGACGTTATTTCTTGAGCTGGAACGGCTCCATAGCCATTTCCTCTGGCTTGGTGTAGCAGGCCATGAGATCGGGTTTGACACGTTATTCATGTACACCTGGCAGGACCGGGAGGTCGTCCAAGACCTCCTTGAGATGATCTCAGGGAATCGGGTGAACTACGCGATGAACGCCATCGGTGGCGTCCGTCGAGACGTCAGTGAAGAACACCGGAAAAAAGTCCTTGAAGGAATGGATTATCTTGAGAAACGAACAGAATATTACAAAGAAGTCGCAATCAATGAAAAAACCATACTCGCTCGTGCTGAGAACGTTGGTATCCTCAAACCAAAGGTTGCCTTGAAATTGGCTGCGGTCGGACCAACAGCTCGTGCCTCAGGAATCATGGTTGACATTCGAAAGGACGACCCCTATGCTTCCTACCCCGACATACCCTTTGATGTGATTACGACAAACACCAATGATGTGCTTGGACGGGTGGTTGTCCGCGTGCTTGAGGTCTTTGAAAGCATCAAGATCATCCGCTACCTCATGGGGCATCTCCCTGACGGGGAAATCATCACAAAAGCACCTCGGAAAGTTCCAGAGGGTGAATCAATAAGCCATACGGAAGCACCACGCGGGGAAGATTTTCATTATCTCAGGTCAAACGGCACAGAAAAACCTGAGCGATACAAAGTGCGGACTCCGACATTAGCAAATCTTCCCGCGGTCGCTGAAATGCTCAAAGAAACCTACCTTGCTGATGTCCCGATTATTGTGGCAGCGATAGACCCCTGCATGGGTTGCATGGACCGCGTGTTACTCTTAAAGAAAGGAAAGGAAAAACCAGGGGAGTTGATTGACGGAGAACGGTTACGACGATATGGGATCAAATGGTATGCAGAAAGGGGGTGGAAAGCATAGATATCCTTCTTACACTCCTGTATTTATTTATTTTCCCTGGGTTTATTTTCCTGTTTGCATTTAGCTTGTTCACCGAATATCTGGACAGAAAGATCTATGCGCGTATGCAACGACGCGTCGGACCCCCGTTCCTCCAGCCATTCGCTGACCTTGTGAAACTCTCAGCAAAAGAAGACGTTGTACCTGAGAACGCTGAGCGTTTCATGTTCACCGCTGCACCCATCATCGGCTTAGCAGCGATTTTTGCAGCGTTCCTGTATCTACCGATCGTATCATCTACTGGGCTGCATAGCTTCAACGGGGATCTTATTGTGGTGCTTTATCTGCTCACCATCCCGACCCTCGCAATGTTTCTAGGAGGATGGTACTCAGGGAACGTCTTTGGTCAGAAAGGAGGGATGCGTGTTGCTTCCCTGTTGTTCTCCTATGAGATTCCTTTCTTTTTAACTTTGTTGACACCAGCCCTGATTGAAGGATCCTGGAAAATGGCTGATATCGTTACTTTTGAAATCACACATCCATTGGTGTTCATCATCTCCTTCCTTGGCTTTGTCATAGGACTGATCGCTTTGCAAGGTAAACTGGAGCGACTCCCGTTTGATATCCCTGAGGCAGAAACAGAAATCGTTGCTGGACCCTTAGTGGAGTACTCAGGGAGGCGACTCGCGTTGTTCCGGCTGGCTCGTGACGCGGAAATGGTTGTAGGCGCTGGTCTTCTCGCGGTTGTTTTCCTGGCTGGACCAGAACCGATAGTACATCTAGAACCCGTGTATCTATCCTGGATCGTTGGTGCGCTGGTGTTTTTAGCCAAAACCCTCTTTGTCATTTTCCTGCTGATCCTGATCAAATCAGCGGTCGCCCGCATCAGGACCGATCAGATGATTAGTTTTGCGTACAAATGGCTCATCCCTCTGACGCTGGTGCAGATTTTTATCGCTATCATTGTGCGGTTCCTAGGAGGCATCTAAGATGAAAGTTCCTGGGAAGATGCTGCCGAAGATCGTTGGATTTATCGTCAGAAAACCAGTCACCGTGTTATACCCGAAGGAACGACTTATCCCGCCTGAGACCTTGCGAGGGAAAATGAGGTTCCACCTTGATCGTTGTATCAGCTGCGGGTTGTGCGCACGGGACTGCCCTTCAGGGGCATGCACCATGCATGAGATCGACGGTAAAAAACGACCAATCTTCGACCTGGATTATTGCACGTTTTGTGCGCAATGCGCGGAGTCATGCCCGAAGGACGCTATCGAGATGACCTCAGAATTTGAGCTTGCGCATTATAAGAAAGGCGAGGCGATTGTCCAATAAACTGGTCCGTTTTCTGAAAGATGCTACCGTCGTGGTGATCATCGGGATGGGCAATGAGCTGCGTGCTGATGATGCTGTCGGCTTGTACGTCGTGCGTCTCCTAAAACCCAGCAGTAATACTCGGCTCGAAGTGTTTGAGGGGCATATGACCCCCGAGGTTTATATTGGGCCGGCCTGTGCTTCGCATCCGAGCCATGTTCTTATTGTCGATGCCGCAGAGCTTGGTAAAAAACCAGGTGCATGGCAAATCCTTTCTGCCGATAACATAGACCAAGGATTATTTACGACCCATACAATTCCCGCGGTGGAGGTTGCAGCAGAAATCAAGCGGAGATGTAATGCGTACGTTGTTTTTTTAGGGATTCAGCCAAAATCCCGTGATATATCCCTAGGCCTGAGTAGAGAATGTCAGCAAGCGGCAGAGGAAATCGCAAGGGTCATTCAAGAAACCGTGTCGTGACCCTTTCCGACTTCTTCATCGAAAGCCGCGGTCTTCTCGATACTAAACAAGACAATTCTGGAAGATCAATTCATGTCATTATCACATACAAGGATATGTTTTTATAGACGAAATGTTATAATATTATACGAAGAGGTTTAAGGAAAAACATGGATGACGGAATTAATGCGATAATTCTCATAATAATAGTGCTTCTCATATCAATGTTTTTTTTCGCATATTTGATACCAGAGCTTATCTTGGTATTTATCTTAATCGCGATCATTTTGATATTTCTCTTAGTGTACACATGCGTTTTAGTCTTTACGACCAAATGGGATAAATATAAGGTACAGAAAGAATGGGAACAAGTAGAAGAACTGGAAAAAATCCAAAAACGGTTTTTTTGAAAAAAAAATAGAATGACTATGAGAAATTTTAAATCGGTTATTGTCATAATACTATCCATAATACATACCTGATTGGTCGTCTTATTTTTTCGATTATCCATCCTGTTACTTTTATGTTCAACCGACGGTAAACACAGATACAGATGTTTTTAATAATGATGGGAGATTACGGTGTAGTCCCTTCAAAGCCAACTACGGGATGTGTACAGATAATGGATCGAAAAGAAATCCTTCAGAAGTTGAAATCAACTGAAGCAGAAATCAGAAGTAACATTGATACTGCACAACATAAAAGAAACGAGATTATCACCCAGGCTCAGAAACAAGCCCAAAAACTTGAGAATGATGGGGAGCTGCGTCTGAATGCAGAACGAAATGAAATGCTTGCTGCCGCAAAAAAGGATATCGGGGAGAAACGACAGCGTGTTGTTCACAAAGCAATGTCTGATGCAGACACGCTGAAGAAAAAAGCACAGATAAAAAAGGCAAAGGACTTTTTCATCGAGGAATTTATGGAGTTTTTCCATGTTTAAACCTCAGGAGATGACGCGGACTTTAATCATCGGTGCAAAACAAGATTTAGAGAAAACCATCGAGCTGCTGCATACGTTAGAGGTTGTCCATATTATTGATTTTAAACCTAGTGATGCTGATGAGCCACTTCATCTTGGCGTCCCAACCAAAAAAGCATCAGGGGTGAGTCAAAGCCTAGTAAAAATACGTTCGAGCGTCCAGATGCTCGCTTTAGAACGGGAGAAACAGACGATTTCCGAAAAAATCTCAGAAGAACAGATACAACGAGACGTCGCTCTAAAAATACAGGATATGGAACTGAGCGTGCTTTCCTTAACAGAGACAAAAACTCGTATCGAGGAGCATTTCCGCAAAATCGATGAGCGAATCCGTCAGTTACAACCATTCGTTGCGATGGACATTCCCTTGGAGGATTATCAAGGATACGATCATGTGACGGTGTTTACCGGGTATGTCCGAGATCTAAAAAAATTAACAGACCATCTCCCAAAAATCACTGATGATTATGAGTTTTTTACCTCTGAAGCAGACGATCAGATGATCGCTTTATTCATCATAAAAAAATATGCTGAGGATGCAGGAAAACTTCTCAATGAATGTGGGTTTACTGAGGTAAAACTGCCAGAGGGAACAGGTATTCCTAAACAATTCATTGAAAAATGGGTTGCACAGAAACAGGAGCTGTCTATGAAACTCCTGCAGACAACAAAGGATATGCTTGAGTTTCGAAAAAGATACGCAGAATTTATCTTAGCCAGTGAAGAATACCTCACCATTCAGGTGCAGAAAGCAGAGGCACCAGTGCTGTTTGGAACCACTGAGCATTCTTTTCTGATTGATTGCTGGATCCCAAAACATGAGAAAAACCACGTCCTAGAAACTCTTGAAAAAGACATGCAAGGAGCCCTGTATATCCAAGAGATCGAACCAAAACATGATGATGAGCCGCCGACATTGTTAAAGAACCCTCGGCCTGTTCGACGCTTTGAATACCTTCTAGAGTTGTACTCGCTCCCCAATTATCGAGATATTGATCCGAGTTTTATTCTCTCATTGATCTTTCCTTTGTTTTTCGGTTTGATGATCGGAGATATCGGTTATGGGATTCTCTTAATCCTGTTTGGTGTCCTTTTCATGAAATTGTTTAAAGATAGCGAAGGGTTTTCGAACATCGGATGGTACATCATCATCGCAGGAGTGTTCTCGTCAATTTTTGGTTTGTTCCTCTTTGGTGACATGTTTGGCCTCCCCTTCTTACCTCCACCCGGCGGAACTGGAGAAGCAGCGTACAGCTGGTCAACCCTCTTAGGGGTCCACATACCGATTCCCTCAGTGATACATAAAATGGAATCCCTCGGAATGACCCAACTGCTGGTCATCTCGATCATCGTAGGATACCTGCACCTTGGACTAGGTCTTCTCCTTGGAATTATCGTCGAGCGGAAACATAACTGGAAACATGCGGTCACAAAAATCGGTCTTCTCTTTGTATTAACTGCATTAGCGCTCCTTATCTTCGTGATGGCGGACTGGACCATTGGACAATGGCTCAAACCCTTAAAAGGATCAGCCGTAGCGCCATTCCTCTGGGGCGCCTTCATTCCACTCGTGAAATCAGGGTTTTCTTTCGGTGGATTAATCGTCCCCTACGTCACGATGGTTTTAGCGATCCTAGGAATCGTCATCATTGGAATCGTCGCAGGAGGTTTTGGTCTCGTCGAGGTCTTAGAAGTCACCAGTCACCTCATGTCCTACACTAGGCTAGCTGCGATCTGTGTCGCAAAAGCAGCGATGGCGTTTGCATTTAACATGATAGGACTAGGATTGATCCTCAGCGGTAACATCATCATCGGCATCCTTGGAGTCATCCTTCTTATCTTTATGCAGCTCATGGTCTTCGCCCTGGGGGCTCTGTCCTCAGGCATCCAGGCAGTCAGGCTTCATTATGTAGAGTTCTTCATGAAGTTCTACAAAGGAGAAGGACTCCGATTCAACCCATTTGGATATAAAAGGAAATATACGACAACAGAATAAAAAAAAGGAGGTAAAAAACATATGGCAGCAGAAACCGGAATCATCGCAATAGGCGCTGGTATCGCCATCGGCTCTGCAGCACTTGCGACCGCATGGGCACAAAAAACCATTGGTGCCGCCGCAGTCGGTGCAGCAGCTGAGAACGAGAAAATGTTTGGGAAAGGACTGATTTACATGGTCCTTCCTGAGACCATTGTTCTCTTTGGGCTTGTCATCGCCTTTTTGCTCTGGACAAAAATGTAAAGAAACATCATGCATCGAAACGATAGATGATGCATCCATCCTAAAAAAAGGACTGTGGTGTCCATGGGATTAGACAAAGTCATAGAAAACATTCAGAAAGAAGGAAAAGAAAAAATCACAAGTATCCTCCATGATGCGGAGATGCAAGCAGCCCAGATCCTCCAGTCAAAACAAAAAACAATAGACGAAACAGCAGTGAAAAAAAGACAAGAGCAAGAAAAACAGACCAATCTGCTGAAAACACAGGAGGCAAGTAGCGTTGAAATTGAGGTAAAGAAAATCAGATTAAACGCAGAAAAAGATATTCTTACCCAAACCTATCAAGAATGCCTCAAAGCCTTATCCACACTTCCGCATGAGAAGATTCTTTCTGTTCTTCTAAAAAAAGCCCAGCAAGAGCTTCCTGAAGCAGCGTATGTCTACTCAAATTCACGGGACGAACCCATCGTTCGAACCCTGACGAATATACCATATGGTGGTTCCATTGATACACTTGGCGGTATCATCGTGGAAAACAAGGAGAAAAACCTCAAACTCGATTATCTGTATGAGACGATCGCTGAGCTTGTCTGGGAACGTTCCTTAAAGGAGATAGCCAANNTCTTGAGTGTGAAACGATGGTCATTGTTTTCTTCAGGGAATTACCCCTACGTATGCGCACGGGTTCGTGCCAAACGAGCGTCATTGCTTCCCCTTGATGTGTACAGGAAATTATTACTCATGGATACCCATCAGATCACCCGGTTTCTCGGTGAAAGTACCTATAAGAAAGAAATCACTGAACTTGGGGTAAAAGCCACAGGTTTTCAGCTTATTGATCTTGCGTTGAACAGGAACATCGCAGAGATCTACCAGCAAATCCTCGGCTACACAGAAGACGATCTCACCACCCTCCTATGCGCGTTCCTTCAACGTGAGGACATCTGGAACATTAAAACCATTCTGCGTGGGAAATCCTATAATGCAAAACCAGAGGAGATCATGAAAGCAATCCGATCTGCTGGGAAATACCCTGAGAGTTACTGGCAAAACATTGTACAACACAGTAAAACGGTGCAAGAAGCTATTGAGCTTCTCAAGGGAAATAATTATTTTGAAATCATCAACACCTTCAGAGAAGACTGGGAGGCCCATCCGGACATCTGTGAAAATAAACTGGAACAAGCCTATTATCATTACCTCCTAAATTCAATTCATGCTCGTTCAGAGCCGAATCGATTGTTCTTAGAGTTCATCCGTGAAGAAATCGACCTGGTCAACATCAAAACCCTCCTGATGACAAAATATGAATCCGTCGAACCAACGGCCATAACATCGATGATGTTACCTGGTGGAAAAATCCCTGAAAAAACCATACAACGAATGATGAACGCACCAGATTTCAAACAATTCCTCGAAGAATTACATAACATCCCTGAGTATCAGACCATCCGAGACTCCATTGGGACAATCGAACAGACCAATTCACTCAGTCACCTCATCCGCACATTAGAAAAAAACCATCTCACACAAGCAACAAAAAAATCATACCTCCATCCCCTCTCCATCTTACCCATCCTTGATTATTTCATTCGAAAGAGAATCGAGGTGGAAAACCTCAGGATCCTCGCCCGGGCAAAAGAAAAAGGACTCTCAGAGCAGACTATCAGAGAACTCTTGGTGATCCAATGACAGGCATCACCGTTATTGGAAATCATGATTTCGTCCTAGGATTTCAACTCGCTGGAATCCATAACACCTTTGTAGAGGAAAACATCGAACCTCGAATTACTACTATTCTTGCGGAAAAAGAAACAGATATCCTAGTTCTGCAAGACGAGGATTATAAAAAATTATCACCCCCGCTTAAAAAACGGGCTAATGAAAGTGTAAAACCAATTGTCATCGCCGTGGGAAGCTTAGAAGAAGATGATTTACGAGTACGGATAAAAAAAGTAATTGGAGTTGATCTATATAAAAAATAAAAATGATGAAAAAACTATGCCGACACAAGGGGAGATTTATCGGATCGCAGGGCCAGTCGTCACCGTCATTGGTATTAAGCCTCGGATGTACGACGTGGTGTTCATCGGGGATCTCAACCTCATGGGCGAGGTGATTCAGCTCACCGGTGAAAAAAGCATTGTTCAGGTCTATGAAGACACCTCAGGCATCAGACCAGGAGAGCCGGTCGTCGCAACAGGGGCTCCGTTAATGGTAGAACTCGGTCCTGGNNATGGAACCAGGGTTGAATCGAAAAAAGGAATGGAAATTCATTCCGAGTGTTAAAATAGGAGCCACAGTTGCAGGTGGTTGCATCCTTGGGACCATCCAAGAAACCCCAGATATTACGCATCATGTCCTCCTTCCNNATCGGACAAGTCAATGGAAAAAAGATTACATTGATGCAACAATGGCCTGTGCGTCTCCCCCGACCTTTTAAACAAAAGTTAATGCCTGATATCCCCTTGCTCACCGGACAACGTATCTTTGATACCTTATTTCCCATAGCAAAAGGAGGCACCGCGTGTATCCCTGGCGGGTTCGGCACGGGCAAAACCGTGATGCAACACCAGCTGGCGAAATGGAGTGATTCTGATATCGTCGTGTACATCGGCTGTGGAGAACGAGGCAACGAAATGACCGAGGTGCTCACCGAGTTTCCTGCGTTGAAAAATCCAAGGACCGGTGCACCACTGATGGAACGAACCGTACTAATCGCAAATACCAGTAACATGCCCGTGGCAGCACGAGAAGCAAGCGTCTACACGGGAATAACCATCGCAGAATATTATCGAGATATGGGCTATGGGATATCCTTAATGGCGGATAGTACCAGTCGATGGGCTGAAGCGATGAGAGAGATCTCAAGCCGACTAGAGGAGATGCCCGGTGAAGAAGGATATCCAGCATATCTAGCTACAAAACTAGCTGCTTTTTACGAACGATCCGGGCGGGTGACAACCCTAAACGAAAAAGAAGGGAGCATCACCGTCATTGGAGCAGTCAGCCCTCCAGGTGCTGATTTTTCAGAACCAATTACTCAAAACACATTGCGCATGGTGAAGGTGTTCTGGGCTCTTGACACCAATCTGGCTCATCGACGTCATTTCCCTGCAATCAATTGGCTTACCTCATATAGTTTCTATATGAATACACTAGAGAACTGGTTCGAGGAGCATGTTTCCGCGGACTGGAAAGAACTTCGCGTCAAAGCAATGGAGATTCTCCAAAAGGAAGCGGAGCTTCAAGAGATCGTTCAGCTCATCGGATCTGATGCGTTACCTGAAAAAGAACAGATCACCCTTGAGTTTGCCCGTGCTCTCCGAGAGATTTTCCTTCAGCAACATGCTGGCCACGAGGTCGACTCCTATTGTTCTATCGATAAACAGTGTAAGTTGTTGAAAACGATCATAGAATATGGAAACGCAGCATACAAGGCACTTGAAAATGGAGTGCAAGTCGGAACTATCCTTAAGATGAAATCACGGGACATGCTGGCAAACTCAAAATTTGAGAAAGATTTTGACAAATATCTAAAAAAAGTACAAACTGAAATGAAAAAAGAATTCCAGACAATGGGCGTGGAGGCTGTCTCATGGTAAAAGAATATCGAACAATCACCGATATCACAGGCCCCTTGATCTTTGTTGAAAAAACCGAACCAGTCGGCTTTGGGGAACTAGTCAACATCAGTCTACCAGATGGGACTAAAAAACGAGGGCAGGTCCTTGATACAAGCAAGAATATTGTCGTCGTACAAGTCTTTGAAGGTACCGTCGGAATCGACCGAGCCTCCGGCGTAACTTTCCTTGGGGAAACCATTAAACTCTCCGTCTCTCAAGATATGCTAGGAAGGATCCTGAATGGCTCAGGCATGCCTATTGACAATGGCCCAAAAATCATCCCGGATGAGAAAATGGAGATCATCGGTTCAGCAATCAACCCCTGGGCTCGGGACAGCCCACGAGAGTTCATTCAAACAGGTATCTCAACGATCGACGGCCTGCTTACCTTAGTCCGAGGGCAGAAACTCCCCTTGTTTTCCGGCGCTGGCTTACCCCATAATGAGATCGCGTTACAAATCACCCGTCAAGCAAAGGTGATCGGCAAAAACGAAGAATTCGCAGTCGTGTTTGCAGCCATGGGCATCACCAATGAAGAAGCCCAGTACTTTATGAAGGATTTTGAGCGCACTGGTGCTTTGAAACGAGCAGTTGTCTTCATGAACCTTGCTGATGACCCTGCAGTAGAACGACTCATCACCCCTAAACTGGCGCTGACAGCAGCGGAATACCTCGCGTATACCCATGAAATGCATGTGTTAGTCATCTTAACCGATATGACCAACTACGCAGAGTCCCTTCGTGAGATAGGTGCCGCAAGAAAAGAAGTCCCCGGTCGAAAAGGATACCCCGGGTATATGTACACCGACCTTGCAACGATCTATGAACGAGCTGGCCGGATAAAAAACAAGAAAGGGTCGATCACCCAGATTCCTATCCTGAGCATCCCTGAGGACGATTGGACACATCCTGTAGCGGATCTCACCGGCTATATCACAGAAGGACAGCTCGCAGTGTCTCGTGAATTACATCGAAAAGGAATCTATCCACCACTGAACCCACTGCCGTCACTGTCCCGGTTGATGCGACTAGGGATCGGACCAGGGATGACACGTGAGGATCATCGATCAGTCGAACAAGGACTGTACGCAGCGTATGCGAAAGGACGAGACTTACGAGACCTTATCGCGATCGTCGGAAAAGAAGCACTCTCAGAGGATGATAGGAAATTCCTAGAGTTTGCTGATACATTTGAAAACCGATTTATACGACAAGGACGAGATGAAGAACGATCCCTTGAGCAGACCCTGGAACTCGGTTGGGAGCTCATCGCCACGGTCCCGGAAAGCGCCCTTACGATGATCGATCGAAAGACACTGGACAAATATCATCCAAACTATCGGAAGAAATAAAGGATTAGTCCTCTATGGTAAAACAAGAGATAAAACCGACCAGAACAGAACTCATAGCGATTAAACGAAAAATCGCGTTATACGACCGTGGGTATAAACTCCTAAAGATGAAACGAGATGGTCTAGTTCTTGAGTTTTTCAACATCCTTTCCAAAGCCCGGGATATCCGTTCAAAGATCATCGCAGATTATAAGAAAGCAGAAGAAAAACTCATCATTGCGACCGGCGTTGACGGAGAAACCTCGGTACGCTCTGTTGCGTTTGCTAGAAGAGATGACCCGAAGGTTACCATGGGAAGTAAAAACGTTATGGGCACGCTTGTTCCAACAACGTTGGAAAGCGCCACGGTTAAACGAAGGATCGATCAACGAGGCTACGGCATCATCGGGATGAGTGTACGTATTGATGAGGCAGCAGATGCCTATGAACAACTCGTCGAAGACATTATTGTTGCAGCAGAGCTTGAGACAACTCTCCGGAGACTCATTGAGGAAATTGAGAAAAACAAACGAATTGTAAATGCTTTAGAATTCCGTATTCTTCCCGAACTACGAAAAAATGAAAGCTTTATCCGCACACGTCTGGAGGAAATGGAACGGGAAAACGTGTTTCGTTTAAAACGTATCAAGACAACCATAGCGTGAACCATGACACGAAGTTTTAGGGAAGCATTAAAAGACCCTGAGAAAAAAGCAAAACTCTTGTTTTGGATTTGGATTCTCTCCTTACTGATGACGGTCATCGGTTATGCACTAATTTTTTATTTCCTCTTTTGGAATGTAAAATAAAAAAGAGGGTATCCTCTCAGAGAGAGGATGGATAAATAATTTTACTCAGATTCGTTTGTCTTAATCCTCATACCATAAAATGATCGGTACACGAAGTACATTGAAACCGCGAGGAATAAGACGAACAGTGAAAGGGTCGCTGGGTTCGCTGAGTTTCCTTTTCCAAATTGGTTAGTCAGTGATACCGATAATTCTACAGCAAGTAATCCAAAGAGAGTGGTGAATTTAATGATCGGGTTCAATGCGACCGAGGAGGTGTCTTTGAAAGGATCTCCCACGGTGTCACCAATAACGGTTGCTGCGTGTAGTTCTGTTCCTTTTTCTTTGAGGTCTACTTCGACGAATTTCTTTGCGTTATCCCAGGCTCCTCCAGCGTTTGCCATGAAGATTGCTTGGAACAACCCAAAGATTGCTATCGAGATGAGATATCCGACGAAGAAGTAGGGTTCAAGGAAAGCAAATGCTAGGGTTGCGCAGAAAACAGCAATGAAAATGTTAAACATACCTTTCTGAGCGTATCGCGTGCAGATTTCCACGACCTTTTTACTGTCCTCAACTGATGCTCTTTCGGCTCCTTCGAGTTTGATGTTTCGTTTGATAAATTCGACAGCGCGGTACGCACCAGTAGAGACAGCTTGTGTTGATGCACCGGTGAACCAATAAATCATGGCTCCTCCAGCGATGAGTCCGAGGAAAAAGGGTGGATGGAGTAAGGAGAGGTTTCCGATTAANNGAGGCTTTGAATGTATTACCTGCGCCATCGCCTTCCTCTAACAGTTCTTTTGCATGCGTAAAATCAGGTTCGAAACCAAACTCTTTTTTAATCTCTTCTTTCACGTTTGGAATTTGTTCGATTAAAGATAGCTCATACACGGACTGGGCGTTATCGGCAACCGGTCCATAGGAGTCAACCGCGATGGTGACTGGCCCCATCCCAAGAAATCCAAAGGCGACTAGTCCGAAGGCAAACACCGCAGGCCCAATGATTACCGCCTGTGCAATCATTAATGTGCCTAAGCCCATGGTGCTGACTGCATATGCTATGCCCATAAGGAATAGTATCGCAAAACCAAGCCAGTATGCACT
>DAYE01000054.1:0-5364 GCA_002506745.1 Euryarchaeota archaeon UBA33 | reverse complement strand
AAAAGCGTGCTCGCGAAATGACATCATTGATAAGATAAGAGAAACAACTCGCTACAATCATCAGCACACGCATGAGGAAAATCCAGACAAGGAGTGTTACTTGTATCAAAGGATCATTGATGGCCAGAACGATAAAGGAGATGAGAGCGACTCCTGTCACACCATAGGTCTCAAACCCATCCGCCGTTGGACCAACAGAGTCTCCAGCATTATCACCAGTGCAGTCAGCGATAACCCCTGGGTTGCGTGCGTCATCTTCTTTGATTTTAAAGACGATCTTCATGAGATCTGAGCCGATATCAGCGATTTTTGTAAAGATTCCACCAGCAATCCGTAATGCTGCTGCTCCGAGCGACTCACCGATGGCAAAACCGATAAAACAAGGACCGGCGTAGGAACCTGGGATGAACAAAAGGATAGCAAGCATCATGAAGAGTTCGACGCTGATAAGGAACATTCCGACACTGATCCCTGCTCGTAACGGGATCTGATTCACCGGCAATGGTTTTCCCTGTAGACTTGAGAATGCTGACCGAGAGTTTGCAAGGGTGTTAATTCGAATTCCGAACCAGGCGACTCCGTAGCTCCCTGCTATACCAATCAAACTAAATAAAAGAATAACAATAACTCGGAAAATCTCAAAATGAAGGAGCACACCGAAATAAATGACAATGACAGTTCCGATAAACGCCCAGAGGATCATCAGGAACTTTCCCTGGGTCACGAGATATGTCTTGCAGGTCTCATAAATCAACTCGGAGATATCCCGCATGGATTTATGCACAGGAAGGTGTTTTACTCGAAGATAATTGAATAACCCGAAGAGGAGCCCGAGGAGACAGACAATCAGGCCAACCCCCAGTAGTAATCGAGCGTTAATACCGAAAAACTCAACCGTATTAAGGTCAGGGACGACAAGGTTTGCTTCTCCACCAGCTTCAGCTGCCATTGTAGACGGGGCTATCAGGACAACAAGACCACTGATAATCATGACAATAGAGAGAATCCGAAGAATTCGTTGTCGTGATTTATTTCCAATATCTTCTTTATACTGTTCTGTTTTGAGTAGATTTTCCATAGATAAACACACTCCTCCATTCTAAATGTAGTAACCCGAAACCGGTATTTTCTATTTTAAGATGTCGTTTCTGCAAAAACTTCAGACGGACAACAGAGAAGGTTCTACATCCCCCAGAATTTATTTGTCTTCCGTTTAATATCAATGATTTTATTTAACACATCTTTCTCATCATCGTTAAGAACGTTCATCAGTTGCAGTTTTCTCGCATCGCTCTCCGGGATATCCGTAAAAAAGATATCCCCTCCATTGATTTGTCTGCCGATGGTGACACCTTCAACAGAGATAGCAACCTCCGCACCCTGGATCGCCTCCGTGATAGGTTTATTATCAAGCTGCATCCCCTTGATATGTCCGATGCTCTTTCCCTCTAAATCGATCAGCCGCATATCGACTTTGATACGTCCACCAAGAATGCGAACCCCAAAAACCGCAGGATGACTTATCCGGAACACATACTCGGGAAGGAATTTGATCATCCCCGGATGGATATAGTCTTCCCGACGTTTCTTTTCAAGCTCCTCTTTCTTTTTCGCCACCCAAAGATCATAGTTCTCGATAATAGTATAGATAACATCTTCGTTAAAGACCGTCACTTCGGATTTCACTAATTCTTCTTTTGCTTCCGGTAGTATTTTTACATTAAACGCAAAAATGACACGTTCCAATGGATTATTTAACGAAACGGTCTCGATGATATCTCGTTTGGAGACATTGCCAATCTCCACTTTCCTGATGCTCATACCTTTCTCTCGTGATTCCTTAACCAATGCTTCAAGGGACCCAATGGTATCAGCCTTGATAAATAACCCATCCTTATCAAGCTCGATATTCACCTGTGATTGACTTTTGATCTCCTCGATTAATTCTGCTTCATCCCCATGGACGACCCGCAACGGTGCCCCTGGGACGACAAGGTCCAGGTTTGGCGCAGAAATTTTAATCCCACAGGCAGCATGGACTTCTTTGACGCTATCAAATCGCTCCCGAGGATCACGGATTTCATCCATTGGTTTCGGTTTGAGCAACGCTTTTATTTTTGTGACCAATGGCTCGTCGCGAGTGCCGAAAATGATCGTATCTTCTTTTTTGAGGATTCCACTGTAAATGATAGCATCGACCGTTGTTCCTAATCCAATATCCTCTTTTACTTCAAGAACCGTTCCTTTCCCAGCACCGCTTTCACTAGTGATCTGATCCTCGAGGAACCGTTGTGCTAAACCAACAAGGACCATGAGTAACTCTGGGATACCCTCACCGGTCTTTGCGGATATTGGAATAATAGGGATACTTTTACGGAAATCTTTAATATTGAAATATAAATCTGATTCGAATCCTTTATCGTAGAGTATGCCGATCAAATCATATAATTTTGTTTCGAAAAGGGTTTTTATAATGGGACGCTGACTATCAAGTCGATTCTTCGCCACATCATCGTTCCGTTGCCAACCGTTTATCGCATCGATTTTATTTGCAGCGACGATAAAAGGTGTTTTGTATTGACGTAGAATAGTGATCGATTCATGAGTCTGCGGTCTGAATCCTTCATTTATATCCACAACGAGGATCGCAAGATCCGCAAGAGAACCGCCACGAGTTCGTAAGGTGGTGAACGCATGATGACCCGGGGTATCAATAAACAACAGACCAGGCACAGAGAATTTTTTTCCTCCAAGAAGAGGGCCGCACATCGCATAAATCGCTTCAATAGGGACCTCTGTCGCACCAATGTGTTGAGTAATCATTCCTGCTTCTCTGGCAGCAACAGTGGATCCTCTGATGTAATCTAACAGCGATGTTTTTCCATGGTCTACATGACCAAGAACACTGACGATTGGCTGACGGACGTGTTTCTTGGAATGAGTCATCTAAAATCACCTGGGTTTGGAGAGCCGTAGGGAAAACCTGCTTTAAAAACATATGGGTTGAAGAGAAAAAGAACCAACATGTGTCACTGAGAAAAACAACAGGTTTTTATGGTAATTCAAGTGTCGCGTGGCGGGAACGCATCGATTCTTCTGTCTCTTTTTTGTTTTTCATCAGTTCTGCGATGATCCCATCAAGAAGAATCCATGAGCTAGCCTCAAATAAGGTCCCAAGCGGAGCAAATTTTTTTCGTTCTTTTTCTGTACAATCTGCTGAAAGAATTATTGCGATATCAGCAAATTTCGTGATTCGTGAGTTTTTTACCCCAGTGACAACCATGAGTGTCGCGCCAAGATTCTTCGCGATCTCCGCAGTCATGACCGCAGGGATAGTTTCTCCAGAGCCAGACACGATGCACACAAGATCCCCTTTTTTGACTGGTGCGCCGATGGTTTCTCCGATGACAAACGTCTGAAATCCAAGGTGAACAAGTCTGATCGCGAAGGCTTTGGCAACCAGGCCTGACCGTCCGGCTCCATACACAAAGATACGGTTTGCTTTGAAAAAGGATTGGATGATTTTTTCAATATCTTCTTTGGTAACCAATTCAAGAATGTCTCTTGTCTTTCTATGAATGTACTGAAGAGATTCATGAAAGATATCTGATTTTTTCATTTTTTTATGACCTCGGAGAGGTCCTTATAGTATGCCGTTTCTTTCCCGGTTCGCTTCATGATTGCCTTTTCAACCTGAAGACGGATGTACACCGCATCATGTTCAAGCAAGGGGGATTCCGAGATAAGGGTGACATTGAGATTTCGGTCAAGAATCACATCGATAAGCGGAGCAATAGGCATGTCTCCTTTTTTAATAGGGACGTGATACAGCTCGTTACCATTTTCGTACAGAACACCAGTGATATGGATAAGGAAATGTCGTAATCGTAATGGTTTAAGTTTGTCAAAGATTGCTTCAAAATCTTCTCGTTCCTGGATCGATCCATTCCCTCGTGCATGAATATGACCTAGGTCAAGGACAGGGATGACTTCTTTGACATGCGTGCAGACATCAATGATTTCATCAAGACTTCCAAAAACTTTTTGTTTCCCCATTGTCTCCATCGCAAGTCGGACCTTTAGTTTATCTTTTTTAAACATACTGATGATTTTTTTTGCATTTTTTGTAATCAGCTTTGCGGTTTTTTTAGGGTTATACTCCCCGTAATACCCCGGATGAATGATCAGTGTTTTTGATCCGATGTTGTTTGCCATCAGAGCTGATTTCATGATTTTTTCATAACTCATGGTGATTTCTTCTCGATCACCAGCTAAGTTGAGATAATAAGGAGCATGTACATGGATTTCGATATCGTTTGTCGAAGCGTAATCTTTTATAAACAGCGCCTCTTCATCGGATAATACATATAATCCACGAACGAACTGGATCTCAATGGCGTTTAAATCAAGACTTTTATGGGTATAAACTATCCCATCTTTGTTCGTTCGCCCTTTACAAGATAATGGGATGCCGGCTTGCCCGATTCGTATCATTTCTCTTCCTCCTTATTTTGTTTAATGGACGAAAGGTTGTTCTGACTCATAAAAAAAAATGTTATGCGAGTTCCTCCAAACGACTCATGATATTCCAGATAAGGGTTCGTCCATGCAGTGGAATATTTGGATCGTTTGCAAGCTCATCAAGTTTAGAGGTTGCTGATGCGACCCGCAGGTCGATTGGGTCGTCTGGTTTTAACAAGATTTGTTTGATTTCTTCTGCTCCTCGTCGTATATTTCTTGGAATAGAATTATCCTCACTAATCATATTTAAACCATCACAAATCTGATCAATTTTTTTACCATCATCGGGCATTGAAGGTCACCCCTAAGCTTCACGGTAATCACAAGGTATGATAAAAATATTTGGTTAAGTCCTGTGGGGGAAAATAACTAATTTACCATGCCACAATTATAAGATATGCACTAGGGGTTATAAGTTCTCCGATGGTCTAACAAACTACATACTTCGTTTCTTCCTCAATAGGAGTATTACTATAACAATCGTACAAAACATATAAATCTGTCCTCAAAATGTCGCCTTTTTGTATAGGAAAAAACAAACATAACTATTGGGAGAAGCAAATGCTTCTCTCCCCATTTTTTAATCTAAAATCATTTTTTATCTTTTTTCTGATTAGTATCATTGTTTTTCGGTTTTATCTCATTGATATTTTTCCACGCTTTTTTGACACGTTGACTAAAAGTTGACATTCCTTCACCCCTCACTAACAATTCTATAAACGTTAATCGTTTTATAAACACGCCCTAAAACTCATTTTTCGGGCAAGCATTAACACGGCTTTAACGAATGTTTTTTGTGTTACTATACTTAAGAAGAAACTCCCTACTATAAATCTATAATTT